>DAIQNU010000068.1:2052-12636 GCA_036788235.1 Cyclobacteriaceae bacterium | reverse complement strand
CAAATATATCAATTCCCAAATAAAAATAATAATATCAAATCAATATTATTAACTACTGAGGATTTTTTTGAACTTTTTTTAACTTATTGGGAATTTTGTGCGCCAATTTTCTTTGCATATCCAATCGCTCACTTGTAGAAACTACGTTTTTATAGATGATTTTATGACTAAATAGACTAAAAAAGGTACGTATCATTATTTGGATGTCCAATATCAAGTTCATTTGGTTTACATATTCAATATCGAATGAAAATTTACTTTCCCATGAAATTGCATTTCTACCATTTACTTGAGCCAATCCAGTTATGCCAGGTTTTGTATTAAATCTTTGCTTTTCTTCTTCAGAGTAATAGGGCATATACTCTATAAGTAGTGGTCGGGGTCCAACCAGAGACATGTCACTTTTAATGACATTAATGAGCTGAGGGAGCTCATCTAAAGATAAAGCGCGAAGAAAGTGACCAAGTTTAGTTACATAAGAGTCTGTAGCAATTTTTTGAGATTGCTTTGAAGTTTTTAAATTTTCAGTTTTAAATGTTCTAAACTTGATCAAATTGAAAGGCAACCCATTTTTGCCAGACCGTGCTTGTACAAATATTGGATTATGACGATCTACTACGATAATCGATAACAATATCACCATCATTAGAGGACTAAGCACCAATAGCAGTATGCAAGCTACTACACAGTCAGTATAAGTTTTTATATTTGGGTATATCAACATGGATTTTCAAATATTACATCCACATATGATGATTAGCATGTTTCATTGTCCATACTATTTTAGTCGTATCGCAAGCGTTCGATTATTCTACCACTTCTGTTAAAGAAAAACCAAGTACCGGCAAGCTCTCCTTCTGTGTAGCGCCCTTGGGATTCAAGCGACCCACTTCTGTGGTAATACTTCCAATTGCCATCTTTGACGCCATCTTTATAAGGCCCTTCGGCTATTAAGGTGCCCCTTTCATCATACAACTTCGACATGCCATTCATTTTGCCTTTAGTCCAGGTTTTTTCTTCTTTTAATTGGCCATTGTCATGATAGGTAAATGTTGTGCCATTGCCATCCTTTAACGAACCTGCGCCAAGTGTATCGCCAGAAGTTGTGATAAAGTCACTCACCTGCATAAGGAGACCGTTTTTCCAAGTGTCTTCTTGCATTAATGCCCCATTGGTGTGAAAATGCCCCCAGAGCCCCTCTTCAGCTCCATTTATATATGCGCCAATTGTTCGTACCTGACCAGTCTCATGATAAAAAAACCATTGACCATGCCGGGTGTCATTTTTGAATGGGCCTTCGGATGTTAACATGCCTTTTTCATTGTAATACTTCCAATTTCCATTTTTTAGATTGTTTTCATAAGGTCCTTGTGCAAATAAATTGCCCGACTCATGAAAATTTTGCCAAATACCTTCTTTACTTCCTTCTTCATATATTCCCTTAACACTCACGGCACCAGAAGGATGGTATTCCAGATATACACTGTCTTCTAATCCATCTTTAAAATTTAAAACCTTAAAGACTTTGTTATTCTGATGATAAAACTCCCATTGACCCACAGGGATGCCTTCCTCATATTTTTTCTTAGATCTTATTATGCCATTATCGTAGTATTCGATCCAATCACCTACCTCGAGGTCATCTTGATAAATCCCTTTCAATCTGATTTGACCATTTTCATAGTACTCTTCAAAATTGCCATATTTTTTACCCATTTTGTAATCGGCCTCTAGCAGTAGATAGCCGAATTCACTGAATCGTCGAAGCTTACCATCAATCGAATCGTTTTTATAGCTGGCATCTGATTCTGTTATTCCATTGCTATGAAAAGAAAGCCACTTGCCTACTTTGAGCCCAGCCTTGTATTCGCCGGTTGTTTTTGTTCGGCCATTTTCATGAAGCTCTTTGAAAGTGCCAATATTAATATCGTTGTAAACAACTGTTTCGATCTTTAATCTGCGGTTTGGGTAATAATGCCTAAGGGTGCCATCCGAAATTCCATTTTTATAGGGCACTTCCATGGTTACATTTCCGTTTTTGTCAAAAACCTGCCAAACGCCAGCCCTTTTTCCCTTTTCAAATTCTCCTCTTTGCAGCAGATTTCCTTCTTTATCATGATAAACCCATAAGCCTATGGGCTGGCCATCTTCCATAACGCCTTGTCCTCGTATAGTGCTATCCTGATTATAGGTTATGCTGGTCTGGCCTTGCGCACTTACGGCATTAATTTCAAAAAAAACCAGTGTCATTATGAAGGCACTGATATAAATTATTTTATTTTCCATGTGTATTGCATCTAATTTTAATGGCCAAAATCGTCCTGATTCCAGGCGACAAAAAACACACCAATTTAGTTTTTGAAATATTGAACACAATTATTAAAAAGTAAAAATGGATAATTCGTTGCTTTATTTAGGAATTCATTTGATAGTTCATCTTTTCAAAATTATACAAAAGCTGCTATTGTGGAAATTTTCAAACGTATATTTAATCATTACCATTTTATTTTGAATGTTTATAATTAGTCTTGCGTAAAAGCAAATGAGATAATGTTAGCACCTGCCCTTAAGGCTGCTTGTCTTATAGCCTCCGAATTGTTATAAATACTTTGATCTTCCCAGCCATTGCCTAAATCAGATTCATATGTATAAAAACATACTACCCGGCCTTGATATACAATCCCAAAGCCTTGAGGTGGTTTACCATCATGCTCATGCACTTTTGGTAGTCCTTCATTCAGTTTATATTTCTGTTGATATATGGGGTGGTCAAAGGGAAGCTCAACAAAGTCATGGTTTGGGAATACTTTCTTCATTTCGATTCTGATAAATGGATCGAGCCCATAATTGTCGTCTATATGTAAAAAACCACCGCCAATTAGGTAATTTCTAAGGTTTGTTGCTTCCTGATCATTAAAAACTACATTGCCATGCCCTGTCATATATATAAATGGGTACATGAATATATCAGGACTACCAACTTCTACTATCTCTTCTGCTGGCGCCAGATTTGTATTTAGATTTCTATTGCAAAATGCAATAAGGTTGGGCAAAGCGGTTTTGTTGGCATACCAATCACCACCACCATTGTACTTGAGCTTAGCTATTAAAATACCTCCTGATTGGGACTGAGCCATCAAAAAAAGAGGCAGAAAAAGTAAAAGGATAGAAAATGCGATTTGTTTCATTTGTAAATTTAACTCTGGAATTAATTAATTAGTATAACTCATAAATGGCATTAATTATTTGTTCGGCATCTTTTTTATAATCTTTAACCGCCGTATGAAGACTGTTGTTCATAAAGCTAAATATATATGTCTTGCCGCTTTTGGCTACTATAAATCCAGATAAATTGTACACCTGACTCATTGATCCGGATTTAGCAAAAACATAAGGCTGACTAGCAACAAAAAGGTTTGAAAGTGTTCCATGCCGACCTCCGGTAGGGAAATACGTGAAAAGTGTGTTTTGAGGTATTGTCTGGTACATATTTTTTAATACTTCGCCCATTATGGCGGGTTTTATCAAATTATACCTTGATAATCCTGAACCATCTAACCACTTTATTTTTTCATCAGCCAAAGGAGCCAGATTCTCCTTAAAATATCTTATTCCCGCTTCAATTTTCATAGTATCAGCTACACTTTTAGAAGCCATCAGTAATAATTGTTCAGCAAAAAAATTATCACTTTCATACATCATATGTTTATACAAGCTAGTGCTTTTTTGTCGATATATAGTTTTCCATTGGGCATTTTCTGGAGCTATTGCTACGCCTTGTAGATCTATTGTGTCTTTAAGCAATGTCGTAACCACTTGTTTAGAATTTCGCCAAGGAACCTGAATATCAACTTTGGAATTTGATACTGGCAGGGTAAGGTCAAAGACATTTCGATACAAGTGGCGTTCCAATTTGTTTTTCTTCTGCATTATCGATACATGTACATCCACTGCATTTTCAAAATAGGTAGGCATTATATCGCAGCAAGGCAATTTGGCTCTGCTTTTTATCCACACTACGTTGCCATACATTGGCAATACAGACCTTTCTGGCGAAAAATCTTCTACATAATCCTCCCAGGCCCAGCCAGGGCCATAAAGGTCATCCTCCAGATCCTGGTGTACATAATACAGGTTTTTGTCACTTTGTTTAAGAAAGTCTAAAGCTGGTTGATCTTTAAATTTCGGATGTAAAAAAGCAGGGTCACCCGTGCCTCTAAAATAGAGGTTGTCGCCTTGCACGAAATATTCTAATGCTGGAATCGAATCACCAAAAAAATGAAGACTCGTAAACAGTGTTAAAATTTTGAAATTGGAGGCAGGTATGAAATTCTTATTTGCATTGAAATCCACCACAATTTTACCTGAAGTTGCATCCAATAAAATTAATCCTGAATGATGTTGATGCTTTTTCTCATTTTCTTTTAAAAGTTCTAAAAGACTAACTTGGGCTAGCAGGATATTATTCTGTAAGCACACGATGAGGAACACTATAATACTGGTAAGAAAATACTTCATAAAACAAGTCTATAAATTTTGGCTTAATATAATAGATTTGTGGCTAGTCATTAATAAAGTATTTCATGAATAAAATTATAGGTCATCCAATTTACCTTTTAGTTATCCTGTGTTTTATGAATCTTCCTGCTTTTGGGCAATCGGCAAAAGATACATGGGTCGACTCTGTATTTCAGTCTCTGAGCACCAGACAACGGATTGCGCAGTTATTTATGGTTGCTGCGTATTCTGCTCCCAACCAAGCCCAACATGAGGCTTTGTATTCACTGGTCGAAAATGAAGGTATAGGAGGTGTTATATTTTTCAAAGGAGGCCCGGTAGCTCAGGCTTTACTTACCAATCAATTACAACAAAAATCGAAATTGCCTCTCTTTATTGCAATGGATGCAGAATGGGGCGTGAAAATGCGGCTTGATAGCGTCTCAAGGTTTCCATATCAGATGACCTTAGCTGCTATTCAAAATGAAGATTTGATTTATGAAACTGGTAAATTGATGGCAAATCAATGTAGACGCTTAGGTGTGCACATTAACTTTGCACCTGTGGTGGATGTCAATAATAATCCTGACAATCCAGTGATAAGTTTTAGGTCTTTTGGAGAAGTGCCCAAGGATGTAGCTCGAAAAAGTGCCATGATAATGGCAGGCATGCAAGATCATGGAGTAATGGCTGTAGCAAAGCACTTTCCTGGGCATGGCGACACGGATATTGATTCACACCTGGATTTACCAACCATTAGTCATGATAGGAAAAGACTAGAAACAGTTGAACTCATTCCCTTTAAAGAGCTGATTGATAAAAAAGTGGGAGGCATGATGATCGCGCATCTAAATGTACCTGCTTTAGATTCAAGTGGCGTGCCTGCTTCATTGTCCTCAGCCATTGTCAATAGGCTTTTGAAAGCCGACCTAGGATTTAATGGCTTAGTTTTTACAGATGCCCTGAATATGAAGGGTGTAACTAAAAACTATGAAGTTGGTGATATCGAGATTATGGCTTTGCAGGCTGGAAATGACGTATTACTTTTTTCAGAAGATGTTCCCAAAGCCATTCAGGCGGTAGAAAATGCTGTGCATAGCAATCTACTTTCTCAAAAATTGATCGAGGAAAAATGCCGAAAAATACTTGCTTCAAAATATGATTTCGGATTGACAACAAAACCAACCATAGAAGTTGAAAATCTGGTAAATGATTTGAATACACTTGAGGATGATATTTTACTAGAAAAGTTGGCACAAGGTTCTGCTACTGTTTTAAAGAACGAAAATATACTACCCATTGCTGATCTTTTTAATAAGCGAATAGCAGTAGTATCTATAGGTGTAAATGACGCTACGGAATTTCAGAAAGTTGCTGCCCGATACACGCTAACAGACAATTATTTTTTGCCTAAGGATGCTGACGATTCTACTATTGCTTCATTATGGATGGACTTGCTGCCTTACGATTATATCATTGCAGGGGTGCACAATATGGCGGTTTATCCTGCTAATCATTTTGGAATAAGCATGGGCAACAGAATTTTTTTAGGCCAATTGGCCAAATCAGAAAAAGCCATCTTGACCGTGTTTGGCAATCCATATGCATTGGCAGTACTTGACGATATAGAAAAAGCAAAGGGCTTAATTTTGGCTTATCAAGAAACGAATCATACGCAATCAGTGGCTGCCCAGGCAATTTTTGGAGGCATTTCGATTAATGGCAAGTTACCTGTTTCATCAGGCAAGTTTTTTAGCAATGGTATGGGAATTGAATTGAAATCGATTGATAGATTTGGATACCTCAAACCCGAATCTGTAGGTCTTAACAGTTTTACTTTGCAGAAGATTGATACCGTGGTCACCCAGGCCATACGGGCTGGTGCCATTCCGGGTTGTCAGATTTTAGTAGCCAAAAACCAAAAAGTAGTTTATAATAAATCATTTGGTTACCATACATATGATAGTCTGAACTTGGTAAAAGAATCGGATGTATATGATTTGGCAAGTATCACTAAAGTTAGCGCTTCCACAACAGCACTTATGAAATTGTATGATCAGGGGCTATTTAATCTTGATGCAAAACCAGGCGATTATTTAAGTGATTTTAAAAGAGGAAATAAGGTGGATGTCACTTTTCGTGAAATGCTCACCCACCAAGCCGGATTGAAAGCCTGGATACCTTTTTGGCAAAATACAGTCAGAAAAAGTGGTAAATTTAAATATCGCACTTTCAAAGCTGATTCATCAAAAAGGTATAATGTGAAAGTCACAGATCAGATGTATTTGCATCATAAGTACGGTAAAAAAATTTATCGACAAATAAGAAAGTCGCCTATGGGTGAAAAAAATTATGTGTATTCTGATTTGTCATTTTATCTATATCCTAAAATTGTAGAGCAAATTACCGGTCAACGATTTGAGGATTATATTAAAGAAGAATTGTTTCACCCCTTAGGTGCTTACTCCTTGACATACAACCCATTGCGATTTTATTCTAAAGATGCCATTGTGCCTACCGAATATGATAGCCTTTTTAGAAAGGGACTAATTCATGGAAGCGTGCACGATGAAGGTGCTACTATGATACATGGTGTATCAGGACATGCAGGCTTATTTGGCAATGCTACTGATTTAGCAAAACTCTTTCAAATGCTAAGCAATCAAGGTAAATACGGTGGTAAAGAATATTTTTCGACCGCTACGGTAGAGGAATTTACCCGATGTCAGTATTGCGATCAAGGGAATAGGCGCGCACTTGGTTTTGACCGACCATTAGAAAATCCACATAAAAATGGAAATACTGCTGTTGATGTGAGTCAGCAAAGCTTTGGTCATACAGGGTTCACCGGTACTTTTGTTTGGGTAGACCCAACGTACGATATCGTTTATGTATTTTTATCAAATAGGGTGTACCCCACACGAAACAATACCATGCTTTATAAGCTAAATGTTAGAACAAATATCCAGCAGATTATTTATGATGCTATGTTCGATAATGAAGATTGAAGTCTAAATTGATTGATGGCAAGCTTTGTCGCAAAAAAAATCCGGACTGTCGGGCCGGATTTTTTATAAAACAAACAAAATGACAATAGAACCAAAAAATATTTTTATGATCTCACTCTGTATTTAAGTGATTTATCAAAGAGTAATTTTCTGTCAGAAGTTACTGATGGATCGCTATAGATATGCTTAGACAATTCTGAAACTACTGATTTTTTATAGCCCAATTTCGCAGCAATATCTTCGCAGAAACTGATTTCTGATTTAAAAACCAAACCATCAGCTTTCATCAATGAGATAATCATATAAAGGTTTTCAAACCTTTCTTCATCGGTCAAGGCATCCATATCTCCAATAGGCTCAGGATTTCTAAGAAGCTCTTTAATTTCTTCTTCTGAAAATCCATTAGCTCTGGCGTATTTGTTGATAAACTTGCTTTCTTTACCCGCTAATGAATTATCTATGGTGGCCAGTTGAAGTAGTGCGTTAAGTTGTTTTCTTTTATACATAAGTCTGAAGTTTACATTCCGAATTCAAAATCAAATGTAGAAAGAAAGAATTTTGCTGAATGTTAAAAAGAAGCGCCTTTATGATTCATGTGATATATTCATTTGATTTTTCGAATAGATTATGGGTCAAATCTTATCAAATACACTTGCAGCGTATTTTTGTATCAGAATTGCAGCAAATCTGGTAATGTGTTCACTAATATTTAGTGTGCTTTTTGTTTAAAAAGATGCTATTATTTGCCAACTTAAATCTTCATTTCGATTTTTGATACTTGCTGGCCAGTTTCATTCCAGGTTACTTCCGAAAAAAATGATTCATTATGCTGGTCGATCAGCAGCACTGTTGTGGATCTTGTGCCATACTTTTCAAATTGTATAAAGACAGGGGACAATTTTCTTTCGAGTTCTAAGTCAATGCCAGTATCTGGCAATGTTTCATCTGCGGCTTGGTTTTTATTCATCATTAATTCAAAAAGCGAATCCGGATTTACAAGATCTTTTGAGATTAGCTTTTCTAACCCAACTTGTACTTGACGAGCTTTGGGCCAGGGTGTATCCAAAAAATGATTGCTAAGTGCATGAACGCCACTATCCACAGGCAGTACTTTCCCCATCATATTCGAATAATACCAACATTTCTCTGCATCGGCAGCAAGTAAATTGAAGCCATTGTATTTAACAGCATCGGTTTTTACATATGACAAATATGCATCGGGTTTTTGGCTTTCGATAAGGTAATTGCTCACTAAATGACCTCTGGATGTAGTTTTTTGTTGCATTTGTGAAGGATCACGATAGTTGGTAATGGCAGACCACTTAAGCGATTTATTTATACCGATCCAAGTGCCACCTGATTTTAAATCCTTACCGGCCAAAACATCCGGGTGTTTAGCCCACCAATGTGCCTGTGTTGTTGGTCTTTCATAAAATTCATCACGGTTGGCAGCCAATATTAATTTATACTTAGGATGACTGTTGATGGCTAAAGCGATGAGACACATATATGCTTTACTATTTTTGGGAAAATATACCTATTTGTTTAAAAAATCTTAATGATATGAACAGATTAGTAGTAAATTTGTTCCCCCGAGACAGTTTGTCTTTTTCTTTAACAATTAAAAAAAATTGAATGAACCAATGTCTAATTTAGCAATTTAACTTAATAAGAATAACCAACCTTAATTATCAGTTTTAAGCTTATCGCTTTTTATGAACAATATTAAAAATTTTGTAATTGATTTTGACAGCACATTTACACAGGTAGAAGCGCTGGAATTGCTTGTAGAAATTTCGCTTAGTCAAAATGTTGAGAAAGATGACATTCTCACCAAAATCAAAACCATTACTGATCAAGCAATGAATGGTGAAATCTCTTTCAGGGATTCCTTGATCAGACGTATAGCTTTGCTTCAGGCCAATCGATCGCACATCGACGAACTAATTAAAGCATTGCGGACTAAGGTTTCTAAGTCTTTTGTTCGCAACAAACATTTTTTCAAAGAATATGCAGATAATATTTACATCGTTTCGAATGGCTTTAGGGAGTTTATTTGCCCTATAGTTACCGAATTTGGGATAAAAGATGAAAATGTATATGCCAATTCATTTGTGTTCGATGGCCGTGGCAATATTACAGGTTTTGACGATACCAACGTGCTCTCAGGTAACAATGGCAAAGTAGCATTGCTTAATTCACTCAATCTACAAGGGGATATCTATGTAATAGGCGATGGCTATAATGACTACGAAATAAAAAAGGCAGGACTTGCCAATACGTTCTATGCCTTTACAGAAAACGTTGAAAGAACCAATGTTAAGGAGGTTGCAGACCATATTGCACCCAGCCTTGATGAATTTTTATACCACAACAAACTCAAAGCATCTATTTCTTATCCAAAAAATAGGATCAATGTACTGCTTTTAGAGAATGTCCATCCAATGGCTGAATTGCTATTGCGGGAAGAAGGTTATAGTGTGGAGGTATACCCTGCGGGTCTCGATGAAGATGAGCTTTGTGAAAAAATTAAGAACGTATCTATTTTAGGCATACGCTCCAAAACTCAGGTTACTGCAAAAGTAATTGCAAATGCGAACAGACTTATGGCTGTAGGTGCCTTTTGTATTGGCACCAATCAGATAGACCTAGATGCCTGCTTGCGCAAAGGTGTAGCTGTATTCAATGCACCCTTCAGCAATACACGCTCGGTGGTTGAATTGGCCATAGGCGAAATTATTTTATTAATGCGCAATCTTCCCGATAAGATCAGGGGCATGCATGAAGGCAAATGGGACAAATCGGCCAAAAATAGCTTTGAAGTTCGTGGTAAAAAATTAGGTATCGTAGGTTATGGCAATATTGGTTCTCAGCTTTCGATTTTGGCTGAGTCAATGGGCATGGATGTATTCTATTACGATGTTACCGAAAAGCTATCATTAGGAAATACCACCAAATGCGATAGTTTAGATGAATTGCTACAAATATCCGACATTATATCTTTGCATGTTGACGGCAGACCAGACAATAAAAACATTATTGGCGATCGTGAATTCGGATTGATGAAAGATGGGGTGAT
>DAIQNU010000068.1:0-2042 GCA_036788235.1 Cyclobacteriaceae bacterium | reverse complement strand
GATATTTGTAAACCTTAGCCGAGGTCATGTTGTAGATATAGAAGCTTTGGCCAAACACATCATAACTGGTAAAATAAATGGCGCTGCCATCGATGTATTTCCACACGAACCCAAAAGTAACAGCGAACCATTTACATCGCCTTTAGTAGGTTTGCCAAATACCATTCTTACACCACACGTGGGTGGAAGCACTTCCGAAGCTCAGGAAAATATCGCCAGGTTTGTACCGGCGCGCATTATTGAATATATCAATACAGGAAGTACAGCAAACAATGTCAACTTCCCTGAAATTCAATTGCAGCCAATTAAAAATGCACATAGGATGATACATATTCATCACAATGTGCCAGGCGTTCTTGCTGCTATTAATCAGATTATAGCTAAACATAACCTGAACATTATAGGCCAATATCTCAAGACCAATGAAACCATCGGGTACATGATACTTGCCGTTGACAAAGAGTATGATAACCAAATCATCAATGATCTTAAAAACATCGAAAATACGATTAGATTCAGGGTATTATACTAAAACATCGCAAAAAGTAAAGGCAAGCATTTTAATTATCAAGTAGGGTTTCGACCTTACTTACTTTTTGCTTTTGCATTAAACTTGTAATAACTTAAAAAGTAGTAAAATGAAAAAAGCATTGATCACCGGAATTACCGGACAGGACGGAGCATATCTTTCCGAATTGCTATTGGAAAAAGGCTATGAGGTGCATGGTATAAAGCGTCGCAGCTCGCTTTTTAATACCGATCGTATCGATCACTTATACCAAGACCCTCACGAGCAACATATCCGTTTTGTTTTACACTACGGCGACCTGACCGACTCTGCCAACATTATCCGTATTATTCAAGAAGTAAAGCCCGATGAGATTTACAATCTCGGTGCCATGTCGCATGTAAAGGTAAGTTTCGATACACCCGAATATACTGCCAATGTAGACGGATTGGGTACTTTGCGAATACTTGAGGCTGTAAGGCTACTTGGGCTTACCGAAAAAACCCGAATTTATCAGGCTTCAACTTCCGAATTGTATGGATTGGTTCAAGAGGTTCCACAATCAGAAACCACACCTTTTTATCCGCGCTCTCCATATGCTGTAGCTAAGTTGTATGGCTACTGGATCACTGTTAACTATCGCGAAGCTTACAACATGTATGCCTGCAATGGCATATTATTCAATCACGAGTCACCTTTGCGCGGCGAAACTTTTGTGACCCGTAAAATTACGCGAGCGGCTGCCCGCATTGCACTTGGACTGCAAGACACACTGTTTCTAGGAAATATTAGTGCCAAGCGTGACTGGGGTCATGCCAAGGATTATGTGGAGGCTATGTGGCTGATGCTACAGCAAGAAAAAGCTGAAGACTTCGTCATTGCTACGGGCATCACAACTACAGTCCGGGATTTTGTAAGTCTGGCTTTTGCCGAAATGGGCATCGAGCTGAGTTTTGAAGGTAAAGACGAAGATGAAATAGGCAAAGTATTAAGATGCAACAATCTTGCGTATCAGCTACCAGAAGGAAAAGTAGTGCTAAAGGTTGATCCTCGATATTACAGACCCACTGAAGTTGACTTACTAATCGGAGATCCTTCTAAGGCAAAAGAAAAGTTGGGTTGGAAACTCAAGTATGATTTGAAATCGCTAGTGAAAGATATGGTGCAAGCCGATATAGAATTATTTAAGCGAGATCAGTTACTTCTCAAAGGTGGTCATAAGGTATTTAACTATCATGAATAAAAGTGGAAAAGTATATGTTGCAGGTCATCGGGGAATGGTGGGATCTGCTATTTTGCGAAAGTTAACTGCAAATGGTTTTAACAACACGGTGTTGCGTAGCTCAAAAGAACTTGACCTACGAAATCAATCGGAAGTTGCGGACTTTTTCGAAAAAGAAAAACCTCAATATGTGTTTTTGGCTGCAGCAAAGGTTGGAGGCATACAAGCTAATAATACTTACCGAGCCGATTTTATTTATGAAAACCTGATGATTCAAAATAATGTCATCTATCAGGCATATAAACATGGCGT
>DAIQNU010000067.1:0-12671 GCA_036788235.1 Cyclobacteriaceae bacterium | reverse complement strand
CCCGGCATTTCAGCTTCAAAGCTTCTATAAAAATGGAATATCCAATAAGCCTTGACCACCTGCATAAGCTCTAACATTCGAATACTCTGGTGCAAGCGTCAGCCTGACCTCTATAAAAAACATGAAAGATCAATTTTTTCTTTCATATACCAGTTTATTTGAAAAGGGTACAACCGTGGTTGGTACCTTCGTTTAGATTTTAGAGATATTAAGGATGGGTGATTTGAGGACATTTTACTTATCCTCTGGTTTTAAGACTTTCCTTTAATAGAAAGTCTTTCAATCCTGATTCTATCCATTTTGGAAGTGTGCCCAAAAGTTTTAGACCATAATCATGGCGGTAATAAATTAACTTGATTTCTGGATCAATGTCATCCTGGACAACATCAACACAGATAAGGCTAGAGATTAATGAAAAGTTCTGCTGAAGCAATGGAATGGTATTGTCATACATCTGCTGAATAGTTTCTTGTGGAACAAGATGGAGGCCTTTTTCGTGTCTGATTTTTGCCCGCTTAAAACAAAGTTCAATATCGTCAGTGTGAAACAATAACACGTTGACTATTATTTGATCAGGGTTGAAGTTTTTGATTGATTTTACAAAATCATAATGGCTTTCAAAACCCAGATTAATCTCTAACCCAAAATCCTTTCCACTGATTAATTCTTTCCTGACAAGATCATTAAACTTCAGGTTTCCAATGTCTTTATAGTCTTTAAAACCCTGTTCACGATAACGCTGAGCTATTTGGTCAGGATCCAGGATGGGGAGGTTTTCAGGGATATAGTACGATCCTGATGTACTTTTACCGACTCCGGGAGGGCCTGCAATGATAAAAATACTTTGCAATTCTAAATTCGTTCGATACGACCATCAGAATATTCGGCAACCATCTGGCTATCTTTATAATACACCAATGGTTGTCCAATAGAAAAGAGATGTGAACGTATTTCCTGGTTCATATTCTCTTTCCATACTTTTTTTTCCTCCGGTGACATTTTCCAGGGTTGTTTTTTCATTTTGCCTTTTTTAACGAGGTCGTCTTCTTTAACCATACCCTCCATAGTGGTAACTATTTAATTTTAAAATAAATACGAAAAATTCGCAGCCTCCAAGTCCAACAAATATAGCCAATATTATACATATTTAGAACTTGAAACCATTTATGGTAAAACTACCGACCTGATTACAAGCCGGGCAAATTAGGCATAAAAAAACCCCGGCCAGAAAATTCCAGCCAGGGCAAAAAAAAAATTGTTACTGTTTTAAAACGTCACAGACCTAACGATCTTCCAGCCACGACTGAACTTCTTCTAGACTTGGGTTTTTTACATCATTCAGCTTCATTTTCTTCCGCATGCCGCAAACATCATTAAAGAGCTTGCTTGCTACAGATTTTTTAAGATCGTCAATAGTTAATATGCCGAGTTTTTGAATTAGTGGTATTAGTTCTTCACGTACTCCTTGCTGCACAAAATCATTTACCTGGGCTACCGATGCTTTTTTCTCAGGTTTCATTTGTGGAAAAAATAATACATCCTGGATCGACGGACTATTGGTAAGAATCATGGCAAGTCTATCTATACCCACGCCAAGCCCGGCTGTTGGGGGCATACCATACTCCAAAGCACGTAAAAAGTCTTCATCGAGCAGCATGGCCTCTTCATCGCCTCTTTTGCCTAGTTCCAGTTGGGCTTCAAATCTTTGACGTTGGTCAATAGGGTCATTCAATTCTGAAAATGCATTACAAATCTCCTTGCCATTGCAAATGGCCTCAAATCGCTCTACCAACCCCGGCTTGCTTCTATGTTTTTTGGCCAATGGCGACATTTCGATCGGATAGTCCGTAATAAAAGTTGGCTGTATCAGTTTGTGCTCGCAGTGCTCTCCAAATATTTCATCGATCAACTTGCCTTTGCCCATCGACTCATCAATATCTACATTCAGCTTTTTGGCCGTTTCACGCAAGCCGGTTTCGTCCATTTCTGATATATCAATGCCCGTAAAGTGCTCAATGGCTTCGAACATGGTAAAGCGTTTCCAGGGTCTCTGGAAATTGATGACATGCTCCCCGACCTTCACTTCGGTAGTTCCATGCATGTCAATTGCTGCTTTCTCCACCATTTCTTCTACTAGATCCATCATCCACAGATAGTCTTTGTAGGCTACATAAAGCTCTACCTGGGTAAATTCAGGATTATGAAATCGCGACATTCCTTCATTGCGAAAATCTTTGGCAAATTCGTATACACCTTCGAATCCTCCCACGATCAGGCGCTTAAGATAGAGCTCATTGGCTATGCGCAAATAAAGGGTCGTGTCTAGCGTATTGTGGAAAGTCTTAAAGGGTCTGGCAGCTGCTCCACCATAGAGCGGTTGCAAAATGGGGGTTTCTACTTCCAGGTAGCCTTTGTTGTTGAGAAAATTTCGCAGCGACTGTATCATTCTGGTGCGCATGACGAAAGTATTACGAACCTCAGGATTCACAATCAGGTCTACATAGCGCATGCGGTAGCGTTGCTCAGGATCGGTAAAGGCATCATGCATTTTTCTTTCGCCCTGCTCGTCCACAGTTTCTTTTACGATGGGCAATGGTCTCAACGATTTTGACAATACTTGCAATTTGGTGACATGCACCGATATTTCCCCCGTTTGAGTGGTAAAAACATAGCCATGTAGGCCTACTATATCGCCAATGTCCAGCAGCTTTTTGAAGACTGTGTTGTAGAGTGTTTTATCTTCATCAGGGCAAATGTCGTCTCGTCTGATGTACACCTGAATTCTCCCTGTAGCATCCTGAATTTCGGCAAAGGATGCCGAGCCCATGATGCGCCGGCTCATAATTCTACCTGCGATTGATATGTCTTTATAATCGGTTTTTCTTTTTTCGTAATTGCGATGAATGTCGCCCGCTGTAACATTTACCGGAAATCTTTCTGCGGGATATGGGTTAATACCTAGTTTCTCTAGTTCAGCACGTTCATGCCTCCTGTGAATTTCCTGTTCGCTCAAATGCATCTTTAACCTTGGTTATTTATAAAAAGGTCTGCAAAAATAGTTAAAACCTTAAGCCTGAAAAAAATGAAGTGAAATAAATTAGGATCAATCTTTACTTTTAAGTTTTTTCCGACGATTTCTTTCTGCTTTTAAAAGTGCTAATTCCCGATTTGTTTGTCCGGATATGGAACTGTTTTCTTCTGCCCGTCTAAATAAATAAGGCATGACGGACTTTATAGGGCCGTATGGAACATATTTTACCACATTGAACCCGGCCTTGGCCAAGTTAAAAGAAATATGGTCACTCATTCCAAAAAGCTGAGCAAAATATATACGCTTATCGTGGTTTTCGATGCCATTATCTCGCATGAGTTCAAGTAAATAGTAGTTGCTTTTTTCATTATGACTCCCGGAGCATACAGCAATACGATCAATATTTTCGATGCAAAACTTCAGTGCTTCATCATATTGTTTGTCTGTAGCTGATTTTGTAGGCATTATAGGATCATCGTAGCCATATTCTTGAGCTCGTTCACGTTCTTTTTCCATATAAGCTCCTCTTACTAGTTTAGCACCAAGATAATAGCCATTTTCCAGTCCCTTTGCATGCGCTTTGATCAGTTCCTCCATCATATTGCGCCTGTATAGTTGGTAAGTATTGAAAATCAGTGCTTTATCTTTATTAAATTTCTCCATGAGTTCATAAACTATTTCATCTATGGCTTTTTGGTACCAACTTTCTTCACTATCGACGAATAGAGACACATTATTTTCAGCAGCACTTTTAGCAACCCGAAACCAGCGTTCTTTTATTGAGCAATAAGCTTCAGATTCCTTCGGTGTAAGGGTTTCTTTATTCTGCACTTTTTCCAAAATGACAGCCGAAGCCAAACCTGTAGGTTTAAAAACACAAAAAGGAATGTCTTCATTATCTGCTGCTGCTCTAATTGTTTTAATGACTTCGTCGGCTGTATTTTCATAACTCAATTCATTGTCTGCTCCTTCAACTGCATAGTCAAGTATGGTGCCTATTCCATATTTTGAGAGTGCCTCTATGGTTTTTTGACATTCATTAATCGACTCACCTCCGCAAAATTGCTTGAAAACTGTCTTTTTGATAATTCCTTTAACTGGTAGGTTTAATTTCAAGGCAATTTTCACCATATTTGTACCCGCTTTTACAAGCCATGAAATTTGCATGGTTGAAAAAAGTAAGTAGCTATTTCTTAACTCATTATCATCTTTATGAGAGAAAGCAATGGATGTGTCTGAAAAGAGATTTTGCTTGGATGACATTGGGTTAAGAATTTAGTAAGCAATTAAAGTTAAAAAAGTAAACAGAGTCCGAATTTATATAAATTTGACAATTCTTCGCATTCAAAATGAAAATAGAAAACCTAAATGATTGGGGGTTTGACGTAAGAAAACCCTGGATAGTTGCTGGCCCATGTAGCGTGGAGACAGAAGAGCAGTTGCTTGATACATGTCAGCAACTCAAAGACCTGGGCCTCAATATGGTCAGAGGCGGTGTATGGAAACCCAGAACCCGGCCTGATGCTTTTGAAGGAGTGGGCGTACCTGCACTTAAGTGGATTCAAAACGTGAAAAAAATTACCGGCCAGTCATTTATGATTGAGGTCGGAAATCCTAAACATGTAGAAGAAGCCTTAAAACATGATATAGATGTACTTTGGATCGGTGCCAGATCTACTGTGAATCCATTTACTGTGCAAGAAATTGCAGAGGCCATGCGTGGCATAGATATTCCTGTATTGGTAAAAAACCCCATAAATCCTGATTTGGCTTTATGGATCGGTGCTGTGGAGCGAATCAGCAGAGTGGGTATTACAAAAATAGCTGCCATACATCGTGGATTTTCTTCTTTCCAAAATACACGATTCCGAAACCTACCAATGTGGGCTATTCCGATAGAATTTAAGCGTACGCTACCCAGTATACCGATGATTTGCGATCCAAGCCATATTGGAGGTTCCAGAGAGCTGATTTTCGAATTATCGCAAAAAGCCATCGACCTCGATTATGATGGCTTACTCATTGAAACACACCGCGATCCGGATAAAGCATGGAGCGATGCCAAGCAGCAGATTACCCCGACAAGCCTCGCCTTGATTATGAAAAATCTGAAGATCCGTACGGCCACATCTGAAGACAAGGATTTTATCACGCATTTAGAAGGTTTTCGCGATCAAATTGACCACATAGACAAAGAACTTTTCGAAATTGTTTCGCAGAGAATGAACATTGTGGAGCAAATAGGTCTATACAAAAAACAAAACAATGTGACGGTATTTCAAAAAGACCGTTGGAAAGAGATATATGAAACCAGACGTCAATGGGCGGCTAAACTAAATCTCAATCCAGAATTCATGTCTGAGTTGTTCAAATTGATTCATGATGCTTCTATTCGCCGTCAGGAATATATTATGAACAATCCTATTGAATCACTTGCAGAAAACCAACATGCACTAAATGGAGAAAGTCCAAATAACAAATGATATAAATAAAGCTTTGCTGACTTATTTTAAAAAGCAAAGCTTTACTTCTGTAGCCGTGCTGGTCGATGAAAACACCCGGGAACATTGCTATCCGATCGTTAAAGACAGTTTCCCTAATCATAAGTTGATTGAGATTAAAAGTGGCGAGGAGCATAAGAACCTTGATACATGCCAGCAGATATGGGAATCCCTAACGTCATGGCATTTTGATCGTAAAGCCTTGCTAATAAATCTTGGAGGAGGTGTGATCGGAGATATGGGTGGTTTTTGTGCTGCGACTTACAAGCGTGGTATTTCATTCATTAACCTGCCTACAACCCTACTGGCTCAGGTTGATGCCAGCACAGGAGGTAAATTGGGTATAGATTTTAATGGGTTCAAAAACCATATTGGAGTTTTCACTGACCCCCAATGTGTATTTATCGATACTGTATTTCTACAAACTCTTCCAGAAAGGGAAGTTAAATCTGGATTTGCTGAAGTAATCAAGCATTGTCTTATTGCAGATGGTGAAATGTTTGAAAAGCTGGTAGAACAGCCTTTTGAAAGTCTGGACTTAGCTAAGTTGGTGAAGCATTCGATAGGCATAAAAAGCCGGATTGTAAAAGAAGATCCCAAAGAACAAGGATGGCGTAAAATTTTGAATTTTGGCCATACCATTGGGCATGCCATTGAAACTTTTTACCTCGAAAATGGTAAAGAAAAATTGCTTCATGGTGAGGCCATAGCCATAGGGATGATTTGTGAGACATACCTTTCGATACGAAGAGCAGGATTAAAAGAAGAAGATGCAAAAATTATCTATCAATATTTGATAGAATTTTATCAGCCTAAAGAAATAGCTGACGAATATCACGAGGCGATTGCCGATCTTACCTTACAGGATAAAAAAAATGAGCATGAAGAGATAAACTGTTCATTGCTCAGGCAAACAGGACAATGTGGTTTTAATATAGTAGTTGATAAAGACGACGTCGAATCGGCATTGCACATTTACAACTGCTTGATCTAAGGACTAGATGAAGTAGTGTACTGAGGATTCTTCTACATCTTCATCTTTATCTTTGTTTGAAATGTGCACAACTCTAACTGTGTTGGTTTTATTAATGCTGCTTCTTTTAGTTTTTGTTTCGTGTCCGACGATTCTGCCAGCGATGGTTCCCAGTACTATACCAGATGCCAGTAGGGCTGTAAATTTGAGATAGTTGTTCATAATGATGTTGTTAAGAAAAAATGTTACAGCCAAAACTGTACCAGCTAATAATTTAGTACGTGTAATGCCTGATTTAGTTCGAAAATAATTCGTTTTATTCTATTAATAATTGAAATAATACATTTTCACGAATGTAAGTTTTTTTCATGAATAAATAAATTTTTAGCCTTGAAAAATATTGAATCCATAAAAATAAGTGCACCAAAGGTATATCAGCAAACTGAGATAAATCTGGTGGCCTCAAAAAGTGAAAGTAACCGTGCGCTGATTATCAATGCCTTAGCCAAAGGTCAGGGAAATTTGCACAATCTTTCTGAAGCGCGTGATACACGCACCATGTTGCGTTTGCTGAGCACACAAAATGAAATATTGGATGTACTTGATGCGGGTACAACCATGCGTTTTCTTACGGCCTACTATGCCGTAAGTGGACAACAAAAAATGCTGACTGGCACACCGCGCATGCAGGAGCGTCCCATTAAAGTATTGGTAGATGCACTCAGGCAGTTGGGATGCAACATCATTTATAAAAAGAATGAGGGATTTCCACCCATAGAAACCCTTGGCTTTGACAAGCAAATGCAAAAGGAAATTTCCGTTCGTGGTGATATAAGCAGCCAGTACATTTCGGCACTGTTGATGATCGCACCCGTATTGCCCGAAGGCTTGAAACTGAATCTGACCGGAACCATAGGTAGCCGGCCATATATCAATATGACCATTGCCCAGATGCAACAATTTGGCGCCAAGGTTCAATGGATAGGAGAAAATAGTATAGAGGTGTTGCCCGTGCCCTATACACCAGCCAACTTTACGGTAGAGTCTGACTGGTCTGGAGCCAGCTATTGGTACAGCATAGCCGCACTTAGCAAAAAAACCTTTTTGCAGATATTGGGGCTACGTGAAAAGTCGCTGCAAGGCGATAGTGCCATTGCAGATATCATGCAATATCTAGGTGTGGAGACCGCTTATTTCGATGATGGATTGGCACTGAAAGTCAATGAAAAATTAAAGCCACTGGTGTATGATTTTTCGGCTTGCCCGGATCTGGCTCAAACAGTTGCAGTAACTTGCGCCGGATTGGGTGTACCTTGTACCATGACCGGTCTCGAAAGTCTGCGCATAAAAGAAACCGATCGAATAGCGGCTTTGCAGACTGAACTGAAAAAAATAGGTGCCAACCTTACAGAACCTGAAACTGGCCGCTGGGTAATTACAGGCGGAGGATTGGAAAAACTTAAAAGCCAAATCCCGGTTTTTGACACTTACGATGATCATCGCATGGCAATGGCATTTGCTCCTTTAGCTGCATTGAGCCCGATCGTAATCAAAGAACCGCATGTGGTAGAAAAATCATATCCCAGCTATTGGGAAGATATTCAAATGGCAGGCTTTCATATTGGCTAAGCACTTTAAAGGTAGAAATTCATTTTTTACAAGTTTAAAGTCATTTTTTATATAACATCCTTTAAATAAATGGATTAATTGTCCTGATAATGCTTTCGATGCAATACAGTGCATTCAAGGCATTATTTTATTTTAACTATTTGGCAGATACATAATTTAATTAACTTTATGAATAGCGTAATTCATTGATTATTACAATTTTAAGTCTGGATTTCTTTCGTCAAGTATTTTTTTTTTGTATGTTGCAAATACATTAAAACCTTTAATCCACAATTATGAAAACCTATATACCAGCACACCTATTGCTGGTGCTTTGCTTTTGTGCCTGCACAACTGCTCGAGTTGAAAGAGCCTATCAAGAAAGCACCGATTTCTCGCAGTATAAAACCTTTAATTTTGTTCCATCTACTGGTCAGCAAAATGAAAATCTGCTTTCCAACCAGATCAGAATAGAAGAAGTGAAACAACTTGTTGCTATGCAACTTAATGCCATAGCCTTCGAAGAATCTGATGACCCTGATTTGTTAGTTAATTTTGGCATAGTACCTTCCGCCAATACAGCTAATGCGGCTTCAGGTTTGGTATTTACAGGGGTTCGTGATTATGCATTGCTTGCAGAAGACAAGAGCAAAACCGGTGATTTGAAACCCGGTACTGTTGTAATTGACTTAGTAGATGCCCAACAAAAGAAAATGATTTGGCAAGGTCGGGGCGATAAGCTAATCAAACCAACTAAAAATGAAATCAACAGCTTTGAGGTGCAGTATGCTGTTAAAGAGTTACTCGCTAGTTTTCCCGGCTATTGATTCACGGCAGTAGGCTTCAGCATCTGCACTTGCCGGTTCATCTGTGTAAAACAAAGCATTGGGTTTATAGCCCTTTTTTTTACTGTTTTCCATTATATCATTTGGCAAAGACAGTCCACTGCCCCATTTCATACATTGTACAAAAAGCACTATGAGTATCAGACCTCCAATAAGTCTGAACCATGGTGCTATAAAAAGGAGCAAGAATTTCTTCATGGTGCGGTGTTTCACAGGCTATTTGTTATATGTGGAAATACCAGATAAAACATGATCCAGGCCATTAAAAGGGTTAGCAGGAGGTTGAACGACTGACCGCAAACATATAAGGTAAGGGCTTTCCCATCTTTGATATATCCTTTGAGCTCCCTGAAATTGGTTGACAGACCAATGCTTACAAATGCCAGACAGAAAAGCCACTCACGCAGGTTTTTAACAAATCCTCTAGCCACTCCCTGGTCTAGTAAGGCATTGCCCATGGTGTCGCCTATGCTTGCGTGAATCACTGAAAAAAGAATAGATGCTCCTAGAAAGCCCAGGATAAATTTTGGAAATCGCAGCCAAATCTCATTCCAGCCTACTTTTACGCCTGCTTTTTTATCCACTTTTACTGACCAATATACTGCCACCCCAAAAGCCACGAAGCCAATTAGCACATTTTGGATCATTTTGATGGTAGCAGCCACATTTAATGCTGTATCTCCAAGGAATGCTCCGGCAGCTACCACTGCCCCAGTTGCATCAATGGTACCGCCGATCCAGGCACCGCCCAACACTTCAGGCAAACCTAATAGTTTGATAACAGCAGGAAGCACTATCATCATAACGGCTGTAAATATCATGGAAAGTCCTACAGCCAGGGTTAGTTCTTCTTTTTTGGCGTTGCAAGCGGCAGCGGTGGCAATGGCTGCCGAAACACCACATACCGACATATCAGCACTGATGGTTATATTGAGTGTTTTTGAATTTATACGCAATACCTTTTGTCCAAACCAGTAGGTGCTTATGAGCACGATAGGTGTTACTACCCAAGCTACAAAAATACCCGGCAAGCCTATGGCCAGTATTTTGCTAAGTAGAATCTCTGATCCCAACAATACCAGACCTGTCTTAATAAAGTACTCTGGAAGGGCAGCTACCTTCAACCAGGTAGGCGTACCTATGGTATTGCTGATGAGCAGACCCAATATTATTGCCCAGGCGGCATAGCCAAATCCCCAATAGACCATTGTGCTATGTTCGCCGATTGTGTAGGCCAATACGGCAATGAGAAATACAAAGGCAAAAGAGCGAACAAATTGGATAAATCCGATTCCCATAAAATGCGCTCCAATACCAAAAATTAGGGCAAGAAAAGTACAGACTAAAAGTAGTGGTACAATGTGATTGTAAGTGCCAGTGAATTTCCGTTTTTCAATTGCCAGGCGATCGTTGGCAGCTTTCCATTTCTCCACATTTTCTTCTGCTTGCTGGTTAAGTTGTGGATCGACGTAGTTTGCATTTTTAGCTTTTTCAGTGGCTATATAAGCCTCTTCATATAAGTTCTTAACTTCATTTTCTGCCAGTAAAAATGTTTTGGGTATTTCCGGGTCGTCATAGAATGCGCGAAGCGGGTTACCTTCCCATTGATTGGGTTTTACTAATAAATATTTCAGGTTTTTGGCCAGCGCATTGTTACCCCCTTTCAAACTTTTAAGTGACATGGATGCTTGGTGCCAGGCTAAGGTTTTAAATGGCAAATTGGCTTCCACTTCCATTTTATCCTTAAGCTCAATTCGTTTAGTATTTACCTTTTCATATTCGAAAAACGCTAGAAGTCCTATACATAGAAAAAATATACCCAGCCAAATAGCCCAATAATCTTCCTTGATCAGTAGGGGGTGTAATTTTTTTACTGGTTCAATATAACCTTTCTTCATACGGTTCAATTTACTACGTGGGCAACTACCTGAAAACAAAAAAATACTATTTATTATTAATCTTAAAGCTTTGGACTAGAAATGATTTGCATCTTTTGACATGTGGACTGGGTAAAAGAATAATAATTTGATAATCAATTCATAGTTTTGCATTTTGAAACTGAATAAAATACAAATCTGAAATTTATGATTTACCCAATAGTGGCATTTGGACATCCGGTACTTAAAAAAAAGGCCAGGAATATCGAAAAAGGCAGCGTTGATATCAATCAATTGACTGAAGATATGTTCGAGACCATGTATAATGCCAGTGGAATAGGCTTAGCGGCTCCTCAAATCGGTAAGGATCTACGAATTTTTGTAGTAGATGGCAGTGCTTTGGAAGACGAAAATATGCAGGGTTTTAAAAAAGTATTTATAAATCCTGAAATATTAGCAGAAGATGGCGAAGAATGGAAATACGAAGAAGGCTGCCTAAGCATTCCCGGAATTCATGAAGAAGTTGAAAGAGCGCCAAGACTAACAATTAAGTATCTGGATGAAAATTGGGAAGAAAAAGAGGAAAGCTACGATGGGATGAAAGCTAGGATAATCCAGCATGAATATGACCACATAGAAGGTATTTTGTTTACGGATCATCTTTCAGTCTTTAAAAAGCGCTTGCTAAAGTCAAGGCTGACCAATATTAGTAAAGGCGTTGTGAGTGTAGGATACAGAATGTCTTTTCCAGATCGAAAATAATAGCCTAATGCAGGAAAAACTTAGCCTTAGTCTGATTCAAACAAATATTCACTGGGAAGATATAGAGGCCAATCTGGCTATGCTAGAAGAGAAAATATGGCAAATTGAAGGTAAAACGGATATCATAGTTCTGCCTGAAACTTTTTCGACTGGATTTAGCAACCAGGCTAATGCTTTGGCTGAGCTGATGAATATGAAGACCTTCCGGTGGATGAAGCAGCAAGCAGCTCAAACCGGTGCCTTGATCCTCGGCAGTTTTATCGCCAAAGATGGCGAAAATTTTTTTAACCGCTTGCTATGGATGGAACCAGATGGAACCAATTACCATTATGACAAGCGCCATCTTTTTAGCATGAGTGATGAAGGTAAATTTTACAAACCAGGATCCGAATTACTCATAAAAAACTGGAAAGGCTGGAATATTTGTCCATTGATTTGCTATGATCTACGTTTTCCGGTCTGGAGTCGAAATAGACGTCTATCGAATGATAAGCTTTCGTATGATTTGCTCATATATACTGCTAACTGGCCTGCACCCAGGATACATGTATGGGAAACACTACTGAGAGCGAGAGCGATGGAAAACCTGAGCTATGTTGCGGGTGTAAACCGCACTGGCAATGACGGTAATGGCATTGACTACACAGGTCAGTCTTTGGTATATGATTTTAAAGGATTCAGTCAGAATCAACCTTCTACGCAAGAGGAGATTATTCAGGTTACTCTGCATGCACATGACTTGCTGGAGTTTAGAAGTAAATTCCCGGCACATCTCGATGCCGATGATTTCCAGCTTTTATAATAGGGTTAGCGTCTTCGATGCTTTATAAAGCAATGACCGAAAAACGTTTTCCCCTCTCGTAATTTTTGTTGCGAAGTTATTGATCCGTAATGTGTGAACCGTGATGCGTGATGCGAAATCGGTGATTTAGTGATGAATTATGACCTGCCTGCTGAAAACCTGCCTTTGCCGGCCAGGCAGGCAGAGTGATGAATTCCTTTCACCTTTCACCTTTTACCTGTCAATGCCTGAAATATGTTGACCGTTTTTGTCTTTAAAAAGTAACTTAAAAA
>DAIQNU010000066.1:8437-12741 GCA_036788235.1 Cyclobacteriaceae bacterium | reverse complement strand
CATCAGGTAAATTTCCAATAATTTATGTGCACAATAAATGTGATAAGGTTTCCCCGCAAGATGACCAACAGGCACTTCCGGGTAAGTTTCCGGAAGTAATGGCTTTTGTGAAGGTAAGCTGCAAGACTGGAGAGGGGATAAATGAATTGCGACAATTACTTAAGAAATTACTTCTGGCTACAAACCTTACAGGAGTGCCTATCAATCTACAATGGCTTTTGGTCAAACACTGGTTAGAGGAGCAAAATTCTCCCTATATCAAATACGAAGTCTACATAACTATCGCCCATGCGAAAGGACTTACCGATAACGAAGCACGTTTATGGCTTAGGTATCTCTGCTCTGTCGGTAGCCTGCTCTATTTTCCCCACATATTGGAACTACAAGGATACGTATTTTTACAGCCCAATTGGATAAGGTTAGCGGCTTACCTTCTTCTAAAGCATGCGAATAGGGCTGGGGTACTGAGTAAGGAGAAGTTGAGGAAGCTATGGGCCTCTCATCCTGCGCAAGAACAAAGCCTATTGCTACAAGTGCTGCGTGCTTTTCAATTGCTATACTATAGCAAAGAGGACGCTGTTTATGTATTACCTTCCTTGGCTGAGCGGTTTGCCCCTTTACCTGTAAAAGAAAATTTGAAGCCGACCCAATTGTGGGTGGAGTGCCGCTTTGAACCTTTTATGCCTGCTGGATTGGTCGCTCAACTAATCGTTGCCTTACCTGGGCAAGTATATGAGAATCTCTACTGGCAGAATCGGGCTATCTTCCAGTACAAAAATGGATTTGCAGATGTAGTAGAAGACTGGCAAGAAAAAAAGCTTATTTTGATTCTCAAAGGCAAGCAAAAACTGCCTCTTTTGGAGCTACTTCTACAACAAGTACAGGCAGTCGGCTTTCAATCGCAACGCGTAAAGTTCTCCCCTCACTATTTATTTCAAACACAAATCCTTTGCCCCTGCGATGCTTGTAAACAGGATACAAATCCCTACTTTTATTCTTATGTATTCATAAAAAAGCTCCTCGGCAAGAAAGTTACGGAAGCTTTTTGCGAAAATTCTAAGCATTGGATATTGCTAAAAACGCTTTTTGGGGATGCGTGAACTTGTTAATTTTAAATGAAGACTTTTTTTGACAACTTAACTTATAGCTTCAAACTCAAAAACTCGTTAAAGATTAGATTGCCCCATAAAGGCAACTGTGGCGGGCAAGGATTATACAGTATATTGCTGGCAACTAGAAATCTTTGGAAAACTGGAATGCTCCAAAGCTTCCCAAGAATAAAACTTCTTTCGCCAAGGTTCGTGAGGACTTGACACAAAAAAAGGCAGAGTGAGTAGAAGTAGAAAAAAAAATGCGTCCCAGATAAATTTTTTCTCTACTTGAGAAAAAATTTACAGAGATGCATTTTTATAAATTTTATTACAATGCCTATTGAAAATGCCTTTTATAGCAATTCATTGGCAAGGTTTGCTAGTTCTGAGCGCTCGCCTTTTTCCAGATTAATATGTGCATACAACGGATGACCCTGTATGCGATCGATCAAATGTGATAAGCCATTACTTTGAGAATCAAGATAAGGCGTGTCTATTTGATAAATATCACCAGTGAATATTATCTTGGTATTTTCACCTGCCCGGGTTATAATCGTCTTCACTTCATGCGGCGTTAGGTTTTGTGCCTCATCTACTATAAAGCAAATATTGGAGAGGCTGCGCCCACGGATGTAAGCCAGCGGTGTTATAACCAACTTCTCTAATTCCAGCATTTCGCTCAATCTTTTATACTCACGGTCAGACTCTTCATATTGATTTTGTATAAACTTAAGGTTGTCCCATAGCGGCTCCATGTAGGGATTGATCTTAGACTTAATATCCCCTGGTAAAAATCCGATGTCCTTATTACTCAGCGGTACAATAGGTCTTGCGAGGTAGATTTGCTTATAGGCACGTCGTTGTTCTAGTGCCCCGGCTAAGGCCAAAAGTGTTTTACCGGTACCAGCCACACCAGTGATTGATAGTAGTTTTATATTGGGATTGAGAATGGCATGTATGGCGAAAGTTTGTTCTGCATTACGTGGTTTTACACTGTACACAGGTCTTTTTTCGACCAATTCTATTTGCTCATTTACCGGATTAAAATATGAAAGACATGACTTTCTATTTCCTTTCAAAATAAAATATGTATTGGCTACAGGTTTGGTGTTGGTTACTTGTTTGTAGTCGATACTTCCGCTTTCATATAATTTATTAATGGATTCCGGATCTACATCATTAGTCTCTGACTTGCCAGTATAAAGGGTCGAAACATTTTTTATTTTGCCAGTTTCATAATCTTCGGCATGTAGATTAAGCGACTTAGCTTTTAATCGTAAGTTCACATCCTTCGATACCAGTATTACTTTCTTATCTGGCATTTCTTCTTGCAAACTCAAGGCGGCATTGAGGATGCGATGGTCAGGTTTTTTTTCAGCAAAAATCTCCTCGGCATCCAGGCTGCTATTGGCATTCATCAAGACCTTGAAGTTGCCCTTTGTTTTTCCATTGAGGGGTATCCACTCCTGAAGCTTTTGACCAAGCGAGAGCCTGTCCATGATACGAATAAACTCACGCGCTTCAAAGTTCTTAGTATCGTTGCCTTTTTTAAAATTGTCGAGTTCTTCGAGCACCGTAATTGGTATTCCTACATCGTGCTCTTTGAAATTCATAATGGCATCGTGGGCATAAATTATGACAGATGTGTCGAGTACAAATACTTTTTTTTCTTTGGTTTTTTTACTCATAAATCATGGATTAAAAATGCTTTAGTTTTTTGTCTGGCTTCAAAAAAAACCGATCCTCCTTTTCACCCGCTTCTATGGACAAAACATTGCTCAGTACCATAGCAGTTAACTTCCTTGAAGCTACATGGCGTGGTATGGCGGCGATTTCTGAAAGTTTGTTGAGAGTAATATATTCGTGGTGATCTATATACTTCATTAAGGCATGTTCTACTTCGCCAAATTGCAAAGCGAATCCCTTGTTGCGGTTTTTTCTTTTTAGAATTTGAACTACTTCCTGACTGGCCTGAAGGCTTTGGTCTTTTACTCTGATGTAGGCTTTGCCGTATCGAGCATTAGGTGTGGGCAAAAGATAATGTGGTTTGCGTCGGCTTTCAAAAATTTCATAAACCAGCACCGAACGGTTATCACTAAGTCGGACTGCTATATGATGGTATCGAATGGCGGGGCTGCAAAAGTCAGCAATGGCTTTGTTCAGGATAAATTTTTCTTCATCCACATATTTGAGGCCGGGTATGCTGCCGTCATCATCAACACCGACAATGAGAAATCCACCTTGGCTATTGGCGAAAGCTACGATCTCTCTAACAATTTTTTCAGGAAAGGCGGCTTTTCTTTTGAATTCTAATAACTGGCCCTCTCCTTTTTTTACCAGTTCCCTAAGCTGTAAAAGCTGCATGCTCTTCTTTGGTTCCAATCGTTTTGCACTTTGCACCCAATCCTTACTACAGGATTTTCGTCAAAGACCAGGTATATCAGCAATTGCCCTTTCAGGACAAAGCACCCTTACTTTACAAGGGCTTTCGTTTGCAGGCTTTAAGCCTTGGTTCACAGAAACATTTTAAGCTGTTTCAGGTCGTTTCAGTTTTCTTGTTTCCAATATAGAAATATATTTCTGAAATCAAGGAAATTCAAATATTAATTAATTGTATAATTCGTCATCGTCGGTTGCATCACCCGGTCCAGGCAGGGTAAACATGCTGCTTAGCAAATCTGTAAAATGCAATCCCTTACTTAAAGATTTTTTGCTTAACAGGCTATATTCAGCCAATCCATGTAAAGCAAACTCCATCATGAAAAATTTATTGTCTCCTTTATCTTTAGGAAATTGCTTATCTACCAAAGCCAATAAACCAGGGATTTTAGTCAGCGCTTTTTTATAATCTTCATTGGACATGTCATGAAAAATATCGAGTTCGTTGCCTTCGCCAAACCAATCTATTATTTTTTTATAAGGATTGTCATCTTTCTGCTTTCTGGCTTTTTCCGGATCAGGAAAATATTGCACAAATTGCTTTCTGATAGCCTTTCCTACCAGGTCATTGGCTACTATGTTTGCTCCTTCCTGCTCACCTTCATACACCAATTCTACTTTACCTGTAATAGCCGGGATAACTCCCGCAAAGTCTGCAATACGCACATAGGTTGATTTTTCCCCATTAATCAAAACCCTTCTTTCAGCAGCACTTTTCAAATTTTCAAATGCCGAAATGGTCAGTCTCGCCGACACCCCACTTTTGGCATCAAC
>DAIQNU010000066.1:3372-8427 GCA_036788235.1 Cyclobacteriaceae bacterium | reverse complement strand
AACAAACTCATTGTCCCGGGCTTCAAAAGCAATTTGTTCAATCAAGTCGCGTGACAACTCATTAATAACTATGCGTGCTTCCTGATCTGCTTTTTTGTGAACTTCCTGCTCGGTTATTTTCTTTCCAATCTCTATCGACTTCGGATAATGCGTTATGATCTGGCTGTCTATACGATCCTTAAGTGGCGTCACAATACTACCACGGTTGGTGTAATCTTCAGGGTTGGCTGTAAACACAAATTGAATGTCAAGCGCCAGGCGTAGTTTAAAACCCCGAATTTGTATGTCTCCCTCTTGCAATATATTAAAGAGTGCCACCTGAATTCGCGCTTGCAAATCTGGCAGTTCATTGATCACAAATATCCCCCGGTTAGATCGAGGTATCAATCCAAAATGGATGACTTTCTCGTCGGAGTATTGCAGTTTGAGTGTGGCTGCCTTTATGGGATCAACATCGCCTATTAAATCTGCAACAGATACATCAGGTGTGGCCAACTTCTCGGTATATCGCTCGCTGCTGTGGATCCACGTAATGGGCGTGTGGTCACCATGCTCAGCGAGTATTTCTTTGCCTTGCCAGGAGACAGGTTTTAACGGGTCATCATTGAGTTCGCAATCTTTTATAGCTGGAATATAGGTATCAAGTAATCCAATCATCATCCGGGCGATCCTGGTTTTTGCTTGTCCTCGCAAACCCAACAAATTTATATTATGTAAAGATAAAATGGCTCTTTCTATATCAGGAATGACAGTTTCGTCAAAACCCCAAATTCCTGAAAACGGGTTCTCTTTCTTCTGAAGTTTTAAAATAAGGTTGTCACGGAGTTCTTCTTTTACTGTTTTAGATTGGTATCCGGCAGCTTTGAGCTCACCCAGTGTAGTAATCTTAGTGCGCGTTTTAAAAGGTATATCTTGGTAGTTCATATGCAAGTAAATAAGGTTTGTTAGGTAAAATGGTTTGTTTAGTTAGGTACACATCTGCTTTAGCTTCCCCTGAAATTCTTTCGCCGGTTGCGCTTAAAGTCCTCAAAAACCAATTGGCCAAGGCCTTGTAAATTGCTGTAGTAGGCATTGCCATCGTTGATTTTGGTAAATTCTCTGACAAACTTTTGTAGATATGGATCAGAGGCTATCATAAAGGTGGTGATAGGTATGCTGAGTTTGCGACAGTGTCTGGCTAGGTTAAAGGTTTTTTGAATGATTTTACTGTCAAGACCAAAGCTGTTTTTATAGTATTTAAGCCCAACTTTCATACAGGTGGGCTTGCCATCGGTAATCATAAATATCTGCTTGTTCGGATTTTTCCTCCTTCGCAATATATCCATGGCCAGTTCTAGTCCGGCTATGGTATTGGTATGATAAGGGCCTACTTCAAGGTAAGGCAAATCGCGAATTTCTATTTGCCAGGCATCGTCACCAAAGACTATTATATCCAAGGTATCACTCTTATATCTGGTGGTAATAAGTTCTGCCAATGCCATGGCTACTTTTTTGGCAGGTGTTATTCGGTCTTCTCCATAAAGGATCATAGAATGTGATATATCGATCATCAGCACAGTAGAAGTCTGTGATTTATAATCCTTTTCTATGATTTCCAGGTCACTTTCTGTTAGTACAAAATCGCTGGTACCTTGTTTGATCTGCGCATTTTTTATCGACTCGGTCATGGATATTTGATCTGGCGAATCACCAAACCTGTAGTCGCGTCGATCGGCATTAGGCTCGTCTCCCTGACCGTCGAAGTGCGTACGATGATTTCCTTGCTTCGACTTCTTTAACTTACCAAAAATCTCCTCTAAGGCACTATGTCGAATATTTTGCTCTGTTTTTGGTGTTATCACAAGTTTACCTGGCTGAGCAGGATCTTCTTTTATATATCCTTTCTTTTTTAGGTCTTCGATAAAATTGCCAATACCGTACTTCTCATCGGTGAGCTTATATTGATCATCAAGGCTGGTAAGCCAGGAGAGTGCTTCCGAAACGTTGCCGGATGACATGTTGACCAATTGCAAAAAGATTTCTAAAAGATTTTCGAATGTACCTTTCTCACCCTTTTTTGCAGGAATGTATTGAGAGAATCTATAACCTGACATTTTAATTGGAATAATATTGTTATCACTGGTTTTCTCAATTCACATACTTGTTATCAAAAAACCAGAATCATCTACACAACGCACCGAGTATAGGGTATTGTTTTCAATACAAGCGGCTTTTTCTATACCAATGTAAAATCAGGTCTATTTATTCACAAAATAATACATTTTTATAGCCGAATTTTGATATCTCAACGTATACTCAAGATCGGTATGGGAAAACCATCTTGAATGTATTTTTTTTATTGTAGGTTTTTAAATTAATTAACATGACCAATTTTATTAAGAAAGGATTCGTGCTGATTGTGTTAGCTTCAGGTCTTATGTTAACCTCTTGTTATCAGAGAACATGCCCAACTTATATGAAGGCGCCACAGCAATTTGAAGATGTGCAACATGCACAACAAGATATTGAAAGCATTGAGATTAAATCTTGATGTAATGGTGCTTATTCGAGCACCTTTTTCCTCTTACTCTTTCTATTACTTCCTATTCAGGACAACATTGATTTAATAAATCGGTCTTTTCCGTGTAAATCTTTGATGATCTGGAGATTTGTATAATTGAATGAACGAAGTAATTCACAGGTTTCAAAAGCCAGAGCCTCATTAATCTCAACATACAGGCTACCGTCATTTTTTAGCGCACGGTTACCATATATGGCCAATGCTCTGTAAAACAACAATGGATCTTCATCGGGCACAAATAGCGCAATATCAGGTTCGAAATCGAGGACATTGCGATGCATCGATGATTTTTCAAGTTGCCGCACATAGGGTGGATTACTAACCAGTACATCCAGTTTTTCATCCAGCGGCATTTCCTTCAAAATATTGCCCTGCATAAAATTGACATCGGCGAACAGTTTTTTGGCATTTTTATTAGCTATTTCGAGTGCTTCAGCAGAAATATCCATAGCATAAACTTTGCTATTTGGCAGCTCCAAGGCCAAACTTATGGCTATGCAACCGCTACCTGTGCCCACATCCATAAGCGATATGGCTGACTTCACCTTTTGATCATCTACAATTTGCTTTACCAGTAGCTCCGTTTCCTGCCTGGGAATTAGCACAGCAGGATTCACCTCAAATTGTCTACCATAAAAAAATGCTTTACCCAAGGCATATTGCATAGGCATTCCCTGCGAAATTTCCCTGATGATGTCATTTAATTGTTCCCATTGACCTACCCTCCAGTGAATTGGACTGTTCAAAATAATCTCCACATTGCTTAGCCCAAACAATTCTTCTACCAATATACGAGCTATACTCTCCGATTCTCTTTTATCATAATGGCTCTGGATAGCTTGAGCTATATACTTAAGCAATTCAGTGGAATGCTTTGGAAGTCTATTTTCCATGATTAAAAGTGCTAAGCTTAGTGGCCGGAATGAGCTCTTTTTCATGAAGCAGAGGTACAATGTCGCTTTGGTTTATGGTTGTACTATAAGCAAAATCTTCATCGCTCAGCAAATGCTTGAGCCGATGGCGATGGGATGCCTTGCTTAGATATTCCTTAGGATTTTCCTTGGCCAGTTGCCACAGATCTATGGCAGCTTTGGCACTGTCGCATTCGGTACTATAATGGCCTTCATGTATGAGCAAGGAAGCCAATGCACCGGCAAAAAGCGTATCTTCTAAATTAAATAGACTCTTCCATCCTGCACAGGCAATGACCACAGAATTCTGTCGCTGCATCAGCCATCTTGCAATCGCTCCTACATTTACCAGAGCACCAATGCTCACACTTTTGGCATCTTGAGCCAACATTTGGATCATTTGTGTGCCATTGGTGGTAGAAAAAACAACTTTGGTATTCAATAGATCTTCACGCCTAAAGTCGGAAGGTGAATTTCCAAGGTCGGCAAAATCCATAACGCTGCCATTTCTTTCGCAGGCTATTTTAAAGCCTTTGCCTTGATATACACGGGCATCATCAAGTCCTGCTACCGGTATTATAGCTTGTACACCATAGTCAAGGGCAGCACAAATACTCGTAGTAGCTCTAAAAACATCGGTAACTACCCCATCAAAATCGGATTGGATGAGGCGATAAGGATATATTTTTGGCGAAAGGCTTACTTCTACTTTTGGTTTGCTATTTGAGTTCATTTCTTTAATGCATTACATGGATGCTTATAAATAGTTGCTCAATGAAAAGTAATGTTTCAATAATCTGTGTTCATTTTAATGAGCTTGCAAAAGTAAATATCAACCATATACTTATCTAGTTTTCACAAAAAATCTGTAAAAATGTCTTATTTCAATACATCAGATTCAGTAGTCCTGATTTTGAGATCTTAGTTTAATTGATTGCTTACATTTTAATTTGCTCTATGATTATCAACAACAATCAATTTAAAAACCAAATTAAGATGAGAAAGAAATTCCTTTTATTGACACTTATGGCCTGGATTGGTCTTAGCGTTCAATTGGCAAATGCACAAATAGGTTTAGGTGGTGGCTTTGCTTATGGCACCGAAGTAGAAAAATTGGGTCTCGATCTGAGGGCTGATTTTAAATTAGGTGATAAATGGGCTTTAGCTCCAAATTTCAATTTTTTCTTTCCAAGAGAAACAAGAGATCACATCCATCGATGGGCTGGTTTCAACTTTGACGCACACTATCTTTTCAACGTAGAAAATAGTTTCTATTTCTACCCATTGTTTGGTTTGAACATTACTTCTTATTCAACAGAAAGAAAAAGCGACGATCGTAGATGGAAAAATTCTGAAATCGGTGTAAATATTGGTATGGGGAGTGAGTTTAAGATTGCTGGTCAGCTAGATGGATTTGTAGAGTTTAAATATGTGGCCATAAAATACGTAGACCAGGCAGTAGTAAGCTTTGGTGTATTGTATAGGTTGTAAGTAATTATGAGTGATGAGTTAAGTCGACAGGGCTCGAAGCTGGAAGGTGGAAGGTGCTCAAAAGGTATAGTGACTCGTAATTCATCGCTCATT
>DAIQNU010000066.1:3112-3362 GCA_036788235.1 Cyclobacteriaceae bacterium | reverse complement strand
TGGTGTATTGTATAGGTTGTAAGTAATTATGAGTGTTACGTTATTAGTGCTAAAGTGGAAGGCTCGGGAAGGAATTATCTTAAAGCTCAGAGCTTGCTTGCAGTAGGCATTTAGCTGAAAGCTCAAAGGTGAAAGCATGCCTTTGCTGGTAGGCAGTGTCAAAGGCTAAAAATTCGAAGCTGTTGGATTTTGGTCGAAATGCCCAGAAATAGGGCTAGCGGAGCCGCCAAAGACCGAAATGGGTTGCGCT
>DAIQNU010000066.1:0-3102 GCA_036788235.1 Cyclobacteriaceae bacterium | reverse complement strand
TTTTCTGTCGTAATAGTATCATTTTTAGCTTTTAGAATTATCAATTTTACATTGTCAACTACCAATTAGTAGGCTTGCGGAGCTGCCAAAGACCGAAATGGGTTGCGCTGTGGGTGGCTTTGGCGCGGTAGGCTTGTGTGGTGGGTTTTGGCGTTGGGAATGCGGGCATACCCATAAACTTGCTTATTATAGTTGGCATGCTGACGTGTCATAGGATCTAGCTTTGAGATTTACTTTTCTTTGGTTTGGATTTTTGTTTGTCTAAACCGGCCAAAAGTTTGGAAATTCGATCGCTGAGCTTTTCAGAACTGAGCTTTTCTCTGAGACGATCTACCAATATTGGAAAGCAAAAAGGCGTCAACTTTGTGGGATGGCTTAGTTCAATTTTTTGTTGACTAATATTTTCTAAAGTTTGTAACAATCTCGACATATCGATTTGCATGGTTATGACTTCTTCATGTGCCTGTCGAACCAGTAAATTGTCAGGATCATAGCTTTTAAACACATCGAACATGATTTGTGCCGAAGCCTGTAAATGCTTCCCGGAAATGGGTTTGCCGGGAAAGCCCGTAAATACAAGGCCAGATATTGCGGCAATATCGCGAAACCTGCGCTTGGCCATCTCTGTATTATTAATGCTGAGAGACATGTCTTCAAGCAAATTTTCCATACTAAAAAGGTCGATCTCCAGTGCCTCCTCAATTGGAATTTCAGCGTCCGAGAGCAATTCAAACCCATAATCATTCATAGCAATTGAAAACGAAATGGCTTGAATTTTTGATATTCGGTATGCCACAATTGCAGCTAGAATTTCATGAACAAAACGACCTTGAAAGGGGTAGAAAAATAGATGATTGCCTTCGCGTGATTTTATTTTTTCGATAAGAAGCGCATTCTCATCTGGTATGGTAGAAAGCTCGTTTTGCAATTGCAACAAGGGTTTCAAGGCAAGCATTTCTTCCCCCTCGAAATTACCCATGGTTGCTTCGGTCAATTTTTTTCGTATCAGCCCGGCGAGCTGCGACGACAATGGCATTCTACCGCCCATCCACCGGGGCACTATTCCTTTTTTACTTTTACTTCTGCGAACCCAGGCTGTCATATCATGTACTTTCACCAGCTCCAAACTCCTGCCAGCAAACCAAAATACATCGCCAGGCTTAATCAGACCTATAAAACTTTCTTCAATAGTGCCAATGGTGCCGCCACCCAGATATTTAAGGCGCATAATCGGATCGCTCACTATGGTGCCTATACTTAGCCTATGTCGCATTAAAGTAGATTTGTTGTGAATTATATATTTTCCATCTACAATCTCTACTTTTGAATATTCCGGATAGGCTTTGAGGCTACTACCACCTGTGGTAACAAAACTAAGTGCCCATTTCCAAGCAGTTTCTGTAAGTTCATTAAAAGCATGTGTTGATTTTAATAAATCAAAAGTGGCTTCTTCTTCAAACCCCGGCCCGGAGGCTATGGTGACTAAAAATTGTACGAGCACATCAAAGGGCATTACAACCGGCTTGCGGTCTTCATGCGCATTTTGTTTTACAGCATCTTTCAAGGCGGCGCCTTCCAAAAGCTCCAATGCATGGGTGGGTACAAAATAAATCTTGCTCGTAGCTCCTGGTTGATGGCCGCTTCTACCTGCCCGCTGAATAAACCTCGAAACACCCTTTGCACCTCCTATTTGTATGGTGGTTTCGACCGGACTGAAATCGACACCCAGGTCTAAAGTTGAAGTGCAAACCACCAGTTTGAGTCTTCCGGCAGCTAATGCCTGTTCTACCCATGAACGTAGCTCCCGGTTTAGTGAACCATGATGTAATGCCATATCACCGGCCAGTTCCGGCGCTTTGTTTAATATTTCCCGATACCAAATTTCTGACTGGTTGCGTGTATTGGTAAACACTAAGGTGCTTTTGCTTTTTTGTATAATTTCCAAAACATCTGGCAAAAGCGAAAGTCCCAAATGCCCGGCCCAGGGATACCGCTCCATTTGTTTTGGAATTATAGTTTTCACTTGTATTTTTTTGGTCGATTTAGCTTTGACCAATCGATATTTACCTTGGTGTGCCGATCCTAACAATACCTTGGTGGCCTCGTCCAGGTTGCCGATGGTGGCAGAGATTCCCCACACCAACAAATTTTGCCTACTTATTTTCTTAAAATAAGCTAAGGCAAGTTCAGTTTGCACGCCCCTTTTATTACCCATAAGTTCGTGCCACTCATCCACGACCACCATTTCAAGGTTTTTAAAATACCGCTCAGATTGACGATGACTCATCATGATGTGCAAGGTTTCTGGGGTGGTAATGAGGCAATTGGGTAAATTTTTGACCATACGTTGCTTTTCGGCGCTCGATGTATCGCCAGTTCGGATGGCCACTGTGCAGGAAATTTTCAGATCGGCCACGACCCGATCCAGTGCTTTCTTTATATCTGCCGCCAATGCTCTAAGGGGGGTAATCCAAATAATTTGAAGACCATCACTGGTCTTGAAGCCACTATTTAAAAACTTTTTGCTTACAAAAGCCATCCACAGGGCATAGGTTTTGCCACTCCCTGTAGGCGCATTTAACAAACCCGACTCATTATGTAAACATGCTTGCCAGATTTCTTCCTGAAACGTATGGGGTCTCCAACCCTTTGATTGAAACCAGCTATATACCGGCTTCAATGCACTTTGAAATTCCTTATTCAATTTCCTCTATTTTACACTTCAACTCTACATATACGTGAAAGTTAGTAATGTAATTAATGAAAAATTTATTCGTTAAAAATTATCCTCAAGCATTATATTGGCCTATTTTTAAAATATTTCATTTAATTACTGTTAATTTTTTTTATACATATTGATTAAATTAATTTATGTGGTTACTTTTCAAAAATGAAAATACGACCATTACTTGCTTTATTTTCATTAATCGTCTGCTCCTTAAATTTGATTCATGCTCAATCAAACGACTTTATAGCAGGGGCAAGATCAATGTCATTAGCAAATACATCCGTTACAATATCAGATGAATGGGCTATATTTAATAATATATCAGGAATAGCAGAATTATCTGATATTTATACTTCTGCAAGTTATAAAAGCAG
>DAIQNU010000065.1:0-12785 GCA_036788235.1 Cyclobacteriaceae bacterium | reverse complement strand
TGCAGCAATGAAAATGAAAAAGAGAAGAATATTTTTTTTCATCCAGTTTTACCGGAATTTTTACCTACCTACAATCAATTATCTAAAGAAATGGCAATGTACGAAATGCCCTAAAAAATGCCTTAAATAAAAATTTTAATGTTGCATTAAAACAAGCTTTTTATCTCATTAAGTGAAGTTTCGGTGAGCGGCTTGGTTATAAACTTAATAACGTTCTCATTATTGACGATTTTATCAATGTCGCGCTTATTGTCGGAGCTAGATAGTATGATCACTTTACACTTCTTTTTTACCAACTCACTAAACTTTTCAAATTCATATAAGAAAACAAAGCCATCGACAATTGGCATATTGATGTCCAGAAATATAAAATCAGGAAGCTTTTCTGCGTTATCCTTGTGTTCTTCAAGGTATTCTAAGGCTCCTTTGCCCGAATTTTTTATTTCAACATTGGTAGCAAAGCTGGTGATTTCAATAATTCTACGGCTGATAAAGTTATCTGTATCGTTGTCATCAACGAGCATTACAAGGTCGATCATATTATTATCTTGCATAAGTAGGTGCGTGTAAGGGTGAATAACCAATAAGTAAATGAAAACGCCTAAAGCGTCAGGACTTTATATGTTGATTAAAAATCACTTACAAATATACTTTTAAAACCTTTAAATGATCCAATCATGTATTATTTAAGGTTTTATTTTGCTTTATCTACGTTTGGATAAACAAACAACGATGTATTAAAATTGTAGAATTCGCAATTTCTCACCCTGTTTAATGATGAAATCTTCTTTGTGGTTCCATTCCATGATTTGCTTAATAGTGACGTTATATTTACGCGCAATGCTATACATGGTGTCATCACCCTTCACTTCGTGCATCATTTCTTTTTCCTTTTCTGTGGGTTTGTTTGAGATTTGCGACAATGATTTAGCTGCTGTTTTTTGAATTATCAATTGCTGACCAATTTTTAAATTATCTGTGCTGCTCAATCCATTCCAATCCCGGATTTCAGATAATTCAATACCATAATTTCTTGCAATACTATACAGTGTTTCTCCAGGTTGTACGGTATGCATACCTGTGTTAGAGTTACTTTCATTTATTTGAGGTTTGCTGCTTACAGGCACCGAGGCTTGCAAGATTTCTGTATCGCCAGGGTACAAATTTTTATTGGGGTTTTCTTTTACAGCGTCTGCTTTATGTTCAATTGGTTTCGCTTTGGTGCCAAGGAGTTCTTCTTCCGAGACAAATTCAATGGTAACTTCCTGGCGAGGTTCGGGCTTGCCTTTGTCTGCCTGTGTCAATGGTGGCGATTGCTTTATTGGCGTAGATGCAATTGGTGCAGGAGTATTGTTTACAGGTTCCTCCGGGTTTGGACTTACTTCCCTGGTGCTTTTAACAGGAGATTGATTTATGGGCGCTTGAGGCACTTGCTGATAGGAAATAGGTTCATCAACCGGTCGTATGAAGCGCAACCATAGCACCATTCCAGGTTTGGCTTCCGATTCGCTTTTAAGCCTGTTTTTTGTCTTTAGACTTGCCAGTCTTATACCATATCGCTGGCTTACTTCCCATAGTGTTTCACCGGGCAAAAGCACATGATGATGCGTGGGAGCCTTACCTTTTTTTCTTTTGAAATAATATGGCTGTCCCACCAGAAGCCGATCTCCTGGGGTCATATCATTAAATCTACGAAATTTTTTCTCATTCAGACCCGAAGCCTCCAGAAGGTAGTTTAAATCCTGATTTTTTTCCAAAACTGTACCTTTTATACGATTTACCATAGTCGTACCGGTAATCCAATGTTGCGTAACATCTGGATACGCTGAGCTTTCATCTTTGAAATCATGGGCACGGTTTTTGGTGTTATCTGCTGTTTCTCGCGCCCTTGGTATTGCGGGGGTCACGTTTCTTGGTGTAGAAGCAGCCAGTGGTGGTCGCTCACTGGTTTGCATCGGTATTACAACAGTATAAATTTTGTCATCTGGAATTTTACCTCGTTTCAACCACTTATTATATTCTTCTACCAGGCTATTTTCTTTATGAAAAGCTCTGGCAATTTGCTCAAGGCTTTGATTTCTTCCTTCAGTATATTCAAACAAAAAAGTAGTTGGGGAACTGTTTTTCCCAACATAATTTTCATAGGCTATTTTATGAGCCAAAAATTTCTTTACATACCAATGCGTTTTATTGTTGATTTCCATACGCTTGGCACCCCGGTATTTGTTTTCAATGTAGCGCTCAGCACCACCCGGGCCGGTATTGTATGCCATTAATGCATAGATCCAGTTATTAAAGAAAAAGTTATTTTTTTTGAGGTACTTAGCCGCACCTCTACTTGAAGAAACAATATTTATGCGCTCATCAACTTGGTTGTCAATACGCAACCCTACTTCTCTACCAGTTTCTGCTTTGAACTGCCAAAACCCTACTGCATTAGAAGTTGACACAGCATCCGAAATGAGCGAGCTTTCTTGAATGACCAGATACTTAAAATCATCTGGAATGTTTTCTTCTCTAAATATGCGTTCGATAATAGGGAAGTATAAATTTACCTGATCAACTTTGCGCTGAAAGTAGGCAGGATGTCTGTGTATGGCATTTACATCGGTTTGAATTTGCTTTCGAGCATCAGGCTTTATAATCAGCTCTAAATCTCCAAAATAAATAGTCGAGGGCACTTCAGGCACGCCAACTTGTGCAAAAGCATTTACAAACGAAAAAATAAAAAACACTAATATGTGGATTTTGCTCATTATTTTTTTCTAATTATTGTTAAGCCATCGCGAATTGGTAACATAACGTTCTCGACCCGTGAATCTTGCTGTATTTTTTCATTGAATGCTTTAATTGCCGGTGTGTCTTTGTCTGACGATGGCAATACACTTTCAACAACCTTGCCATACCATAATACATTATCTGCTAATATAAAACCTCCTGGTCGTACTTTGTCAATTATTATATCATAATACAAAGCATAATTTATTTTGTCTGCATCTAAGAAAACCAGATCGACGTCTCCTTCCAAAGTTGGTAATATATCTACAGCTTTGCCTGTTAATTTGGTGATTTGCTCCTCTAAACCTGCAAGTGCAAAATATTTTCTGGCCAGAGCATCTATTTCTTCGTTGCTATCAATGGTGATCAGCTGTCCCCCAGGCACCAAACCTTCTGCAAGGCATATGGCCGAATAACCCGTAAAAGTACCTATTTCTAAAATTAATTTAGGGCAAATCATTTTTGAAATCAAAGCTAGCAGTCGACCCTGTAAATGACCTGAAATCATTTGGGCATAGACCACCTTAAGGTTTGTTTCACGTGTGAGTTGATGCAAAAGTTCCGATTCCGGACTGCTATGTTTTTCTAAATAGATATCGATTAGTTGTTGATCAACCGCCATAGAATTACTTTTTTTCAGGGATAAAATACAAAAAGCTATATCGATCGTCTTGCCAAATTTCATTAGCTACTTCCATCAATTCTATTTCATTTATGGCATTAATCTGATCGACTACCTCATCAAAAGTTTCAATTAAGGACATATCCAGAAGGCTTTTGCCCATCATTAGCATTAGATTGGTATTGTTCTCTTCAGCAATGGCCATTTGTCCAATAAATTGCTCTTTGGCTCGATGCAACTGCAAATTACCAAGCGATCTGTATTTCAGTTTGTTGAATTCTTTTAATACCAAATCAACACAGCGACTCATTTTTTGCATTTCGGTAGCAAAATAAATAGCAAATATACCCGTGTCGGAGTAGGCACTATACTGCGCATCAATTGAATACACATAACCATACTTTTCGCGCATTTGTAAATTCAGCCTTGAGTTTAGTCCCGGCCCGCCCAGTATATTGCTCAACAGCAAGAAAGGCAATCGACGATTGTCACTCAATGGATAAGCTGTACAACCTATGGCACAATGTGCCTGGTTAATAGGTTTTTTGAGCAATTTGGTCTTGGCTATATATCCGTCAACGGGTATCCTGGTTCTTATAGCGGATAAAGAAGGAAGGGCATCAATATATTTTTTAGCGATTTTTAAGACTTTAGCAAAAGGCATATTCCCAACCACAGAAAAAATTATTCTTGAGGTATCTAGATTTTCACGAATAAAATTGTGAAAATCTTTTTTCTGAAAGGATGAAACACTCGAGCGAGTACCTAAAATATTCCTACCTAAGGGATGGCCATGGTAAATAAGGTCTTCAAAATCATCCTGAATGGCATCCTCTGGCGCATCTGCATACAGCGACATTTCTTCCAGTATAACACCGCGTTCATTTTCAATTTGCCTCTCAGGAAATACCGAATGAAAAGCAATATCACTAAGCAAATCAACAGATTTCTCAAAGTGTTGAGCTAAAGTACTAGCGTAGAAGCAGATTTTTTCTTTGGTTGTATAGGCATTTAATTCTCCACCAACCGACTCCAGTCGATTGATAATATGAAAGGCTTTTCTATGTTCGGTGCCTTTAAATGCCATGTGTTCCCAAAAATGTGCCAAGCCCGATTGGTCATGTTTTTCATCACGACTCCCGATATCAAAAATAAATCCGCAATGAACGATCTTAGAATTACTTACTTCTTTATGTACTATTCTGATACCATTGGCCAGCTCAAATATCTCGTGATCAACCATTTCTCTCATAAATGCTGCAAGTTAGCAGGCGGGGGCAACATTTTACAAAAAATACCAACATTCTTGTTCAAATACTGCTTTTCTGAGCCAAATTAAGGTGTAATCTAAATAAAAGGAAAGAATATCAATTTCCTTAATTCATTTACTTTTAAGATTTATCTATCTCATTAACTTTGTCATTGAATTTATAAAGCTACATTGTAAGCTGTGTGTACACTTCTTTAGATTTAGCAATAATTTAAAATAGATTTTATAAAGCCAAACATTGTAAATGGCAGTTTTTGGATAGAAAAAATTTCGCATAGCTTCTGTTTCTATTACGCTTATATTTTTTGTAACTGTTAAATTATTTAAAATGAAACACCTGCCCATTCAAAGCCAACAATACATTGATAATCGCAAGCGCTTTGTTGAGGCGCTAAACACCCATTCGGTGGCCATTTTAAATGCAAATGATATAATGCCTACCAGTGCCGATGGTACTATGCGATTTAAGCAGCAAACCGATTTGTACTATTTGACGGGTATAGATCAAGAGGAGACAATACTACTTGTGGCCCCCGATCATCCAGATAAAAACCTACGCGAGGTTTTATTTTTACGTGAAACCAATGAAGAAGTAGCAATCTGGGAAGGGCATAAATACACTAAAGACGAGGCCATGCAAGTTTCGGGTATAGCTTCAGTACAATGGGTGTCGCAATTTCCCAGGATTTTGAATCAAGTGATGGCCGAATCAGAGTTTGTGTATCTCAATGCAAATGAACATCTGCGAGCCAACATCGAAGTTGAAACCCGCGACGCGCGTTTTGTAAAATGGTGCCAAAATCGCTATCCCTTGCATTCATATGCACGGCTTGCCCCTATTATGCACAAATTGAGAGCAATAAAATCAGAAAGTGAAATAGAATTGTTGCGAAAAGCGGTGGAAATAACGGGGCTGGGCTTTCAGCGTGTTCTTCAGTTTGTAAAGCCAGGAGTGGGAGAGTATGAGATTGAAGCAGAAATTATTCATGAATTTATTAGAAATAAAGCAACCGGGTTTTCATTTGAGCCAATCATTGCCTCAGGTTTTAATGCTTGTGTGCTGCATTACATAAGTAATCGTGGTGTGTGTAATGATGGCGAATTGTTGCTTATGGATTTTGGAGCCGACTATGCGAACTATGCCGGTGATCTTACCAGGGCTATTCCGGTAAATGGCCGATACACCCGAAGGCAAAAGGATGTGTACAATGCGGTACTGCGCGTACAGCGTGCTGCCAAATCCATGCTGGTGCCAGGAAATACCCTGCCCGAATACCACAAGGAAGTAGGTAAAATAATGGAAAGTGAATTGCTTGGCCTGGGTCTTTTGGACAAAACAGACGTCAAAAATCAAAACACTGATATGCCCGCTTATAAGAAGTATTTTATGCATGGCACATCGCACCATTTGGGACTCGATGTACATGATTACGGTAATATGTATCGAGCCTTTGAGCCAGGCATGGTATTTACAGTTGAGCCGGGTATTTACATTAGGGAAGAATCCCTGGGCATCAGAATTGAAAATGATGTGGTGATTCGTGAAAATGGTGTCGAAGATCTTATGGAGCGTATTCCTGTAGAAGCTGATGAAATAGAGGAAATTATGAACGCATCTAATTAAATGAAGGTGAAATGGCATAAAATTATTAAGGTCATTCACAGGGATCTCGGGTATTTTTTCTTTGGCATGACCATTATTTTTGGAATTTCCGGTTTGGCACTAAATCACAGAGACCACTGGAATCCCAACTATATTATTAGAAACGAAGCTTTCTCAGTGCCTTTTAATTTGCTTCACGGAAATTTTGATAGAAAAAAAGCTATCGAAATTGCCCACAAAATAGATGAAGATCTAACAGTTAGAAGCCATTATTTTCCAAATGATAGTACAGTTAAAATATTTTTGACTGAAGGGTCGATCTTAATTGATTTACACAAAAAGAGTGCGATACTTGAAACCATCAAACGTCGAACTGTATTTTACGAAATGAATTTTTTGCACTACAACAAACCAAAATACCTTTGGACGTGGTTTTCAGATTTTTTTAGTTTCAGCTTGGTGATTATGGCATGCACGGGATTGTTCATTATCAAAGGCAAAAATGGCTTGATGAAAAGAGGCGTTTGGTTTGTTATAATTGGAATATTGATTCCTATGGCTTTTTTATTTTTCTATTTATAACATTTTAGCGTTAATCTGTACATCGTTTTTATCGACCATCAATTTTTATTTTTCAACAATTGCCTCCTATTGGTATGCAAAAGGGAATTAGAAAGAATTTAAATCATTTTTTTATAAACTTAAATTCGTTTTATTACATGATTAATGTACTGATCAAATACTAAGTAGCTCGAAACCCTATTGTTAGATATCTTTGTGATTCATTGCTTACGTAGATTTTTTTAACGCTACATGCAAAAAGGGAAGACGACCGACCAGCGAGGGTAGTAAAAAGTTTGAGAAAAAATATTCAAATGGATATTCAGGAAAGGTACCAGTCTATATTTCAATCATTGCCAACACCTGCTTTATTGTTGAAGCCAACTCAATTAGGCTTTATAGTTTTGGATATTAATCAGGCCTATATATCCTTTCTTGGCATTGAAACTGAAGTGAAAGGTAAAAATATCTTTGAACTATTTCTTGTTGATTTAAACACTCATTTTCAATCCAACCTTCAAAATTCGCTTAATGAAGTCATTTCCACCAAGGCATCACATAAAATCACGAAGCAAAAATTTTCGATTACTTCAGCTAATTCATATACACATGATTTAAGATATTGCGAAATTGAGAATACTCCTGTACTCGGTGAGCAGCAACAAGTTGATTATATTATTCACACTATCAAAGACATTACCTCGGAAGTAAAAAGCAGCAAGAAATCCGAAACATTAAAAGAAAAACGGCGAAAAGCAGAAAAGTTATTGAAAGAAACTGAAAACGTGGCTGGGGTAGGAGGTTGGGAGTATGATGTATTAGCAGATAAGATGAGTTTGACTCAAGTGACCCGTGAAATTTTTCAGCTAGACAGCAATTTTAAGCCCACATTCGAAAACACATTTATACTTATAAAAGAAGGGGAAGATCGCGAATTGGTAATCAGTCTCATAAATAAAGCATTGGAAAGTGGGGCAGCGTTTGATGTGGAGGTTAAGGCTATTACAAAATTAAATGGCGAACGATGGTTAAGAGCAACAGGACGCACCGAATTACAAAAAGGTAAATGCATAAGGCTTTATGGAGCTATTCAGGATATACATGAGCGTAAGCAGGCAGAGGAATTAATAAAAGTAAATGAGCGTCGCTATAGAGCCATGGTTGAAAATGGTGCGGATGCCATTATTATTTTTAAGCCAGACGGCACAGCTTCTTATGTTTCACCCTCTATTACTCGTGTATTAGGATATAGAGAGGATGAAGTAATAGATAGGCCTATGTTTCACTTTTTCCACCCTGATGACATAGAGGAAGCAATTCAGGTATGGCAAAATGCTTTGAGTAGACCTGGAGAACTAATGGAAGGCACTCCTTTTAGATTTTTGCATAAAGATGGCACTTGGCGATGGCTGGAAGGCAGTTTAGTAAATATGTTGCATGACCCTGTAATTGCTGGGATTGTCGACAACTTCAGAGATGTAACTGAGAAGAAGCAAGCTGCAGATGTATTAGCAAATCGTGAAGCAGAACTAGTAGCAGCGCAGCGCATGGCGAAGTTTGGAAACTGGAGCTTCGATTTTGCTACAAAGCGAATAAAATGGTCAGACGAATTGTACAATGTTTTTGGAACCAATAAAGAAGCATTTAAAGAAGATTACGATTCATTCGAGGATTTTATAGACAAAGATTACAAAGATTTAGTGCGAAGTGTAAGCCAAAAGGCCAGAATAGATGGCGAACCTTTTGATATCGAATATCGAATTACAACTCCAGCGGGCGATCAAAGGATTATCAAGGAGCTTGGTAGAAGTGAAAGAGATAAAAATGGTAAATTAGTCCGATTGTTTGGCACTTCCCAAGATATCACTGACCTACGGAAAGCTGAAGCCGCATTAGAACGTAGTTTTAAAGAAGTGTCTAATTTTAAGTACGCACTCGATGCAGGCAGTATGGTCATAATGTCGAACACTGATGGTAAAATAACCTACGCCAATCAGAAGTTTGCTGATTTTACCGGATATACAGAAAAAGAGCTAATAGGGAATTTTCAAAAAGACTTTATTGCGGATCATGCCGATATTACATTTTTAGAATTGGCCAATAAGACTATTAAAACTGGGAAAGTCTTCCGAAGTGAAATAAAGAATGCAAAAAAAAATGGCGACAAATATTGGGCTGATATCACCATTGTCCCATTTATGGATCACAACAATACTCCAATACAATATGTGACCATGCTTTTTGATATTACAGATAAAAAGAACTCTGAAATAGCACTTCAAGAGCGCAACCATTTTATCGAGATGGCTATTGACAATCTTCCCATTGGTATTTGTGTAAATAGAATTGACAATGGAAGTGCTACGCTGATCAATAAAAAATATAGCGAAATATATGGTTGGCCAGCTGAAGATCTTGAAGATATTGATTCATTTTACAGAAATGTTTTTCCCGATAAGGATTATTGCAAAATAATCAGACAAAAAGTTGATGCAGGTTTTTTATCTGGTGATATCAACCAAATGGCTTGGGATGGGATTGTAATTACCACCAAACAAGGCGAGCAGCGCATTGTTAATGCCAAAAATATCCCACTTTATGAACAAAATCTGATGATTTCGACCGTAATGGACGAAACAGATCGTACCAGAGCCAACGAAGCCCTGATAGAAAAGGGCAAACTTTTGGCAGCCAATGCCGAGGTGATCAGCATTTTGTTACAATATGACGATTGGGATGCTGCGCTAAATACTTGTTTTGAAATTGCCGGAAAGGTAATTTCGGTCGACAGGGTTTATTATTTTGAAAACTACATCGATGAGGCCACAGGTAAAATGCTATCAAAACAAACCCATGAATGGGTAAGCGAAGGTACGCATCCCGAAATAGATAATCCGGAAATGTTAATTTTTTCGTTGGATAATCATGACGATATTATGTCAACATTTTTGCTTCGAAAACCCTTCACAGCCATTACCAGCAAATTACCAGTAGGTAATACCCGCGACTTATTCGAATCTCAAGATATATTGGCAAATCTTGCCTTGCCTATTTACATACAGGACAACTTTTTTGGCTTTATGGGTTTTGATGATTGCAACAAGGAGCATGAATGGAGTAGCGATGAAGTTTTCTTTTTGCGTTCGTTGACTTCTAATGTGGCTGCAGCCATTGAAAAACGCGAATCTGAAAAACGGTATAGAGATTTATTCCACTTGAGTCCACAACCCATGTGGGTTTTCGAAGTAGATAGCTTGAAGTTTCTGGATGTAAATGAATCGGCTATAGCCCACTATGGTTACACAAGAGAAGAATTTTTGTCAATGACAATGTTGGATATAAGACCATTGGTTGAGGCTGCACATGCAGGAAACGTATTGAGTCAACTCGAAAATGGAAATCAGGAAAGTGAACGAAAAATATACAAGCATAAAAAGAAAGACGGAACTTTAATACAGGTCGACATTAAGTCGAACAACATTTATTTTAAAGGCAAAAGTGCTAAGGTCGTTTTAGCTAATGATGTAACAGAACGAATTAACTATATTTCTGCAATTGAAAATCAAAATACTATATTGCAAGAAATAGCCTGGATCCAATCACATGTTGTACGGGCACCATTAGCCAGACTCATGGCATTGGTGAACTTAAAAGATACCATTGATCAGGCAGGACTTTCGCAGGAAGAGCTTTTTAAACTAATAATGAATTCTGCAAATGAATTGGATACTATTATTAGGGATATTGTTGGTAGATCTGAGCATATTGAATTTACAATACAGGCATGAATTTAGAAATTTTAATTGTTGATGACGATGAGGTTGTGTTGCTAATTCATAAAGCAATGATAGCAGAGTATGGCTTGCCTAAAGAAACAGGTGCCTTCAGAAATGGTAAGCAGACGCTTGAATATTTATTATCTAATAATCAACGGGATAAAAATATTCTTATTTTTCTGGATATCAATATGCCATTGATGAATGGTTGGGAACTATTAGAGGCTATAGAAGAACATAATCTATTAAGCAACATTTATGTGATAATGGTTACTTCATCTATCAATCCGGCAGATAAGGCAAAATCCAGTGAATTTGATAAAATTATTGATTTTGTAGAAAAACCTTTGTCTGAAGATGTAATTGCCAAGATTAAGGAAAATGAAGTATTGAAGTCATGGCTGTAGTGTAAGCTCAATTCGTCTATTTTTGATTCATATTTTTTCAAGGCAGGGCAAGATGGCAATATCCTAACCATTGTATTTTTTTCTTATATCCTTGTCTTCAGCTCTTTTTGCGTAGTAAAATTATCCCCAACATCAAAACTATTGTTACCCGCTTGCGTGCTACTATATAGTCACATTTCCGTTTGTGCGTTTTACCAACTATATAAGGTTAAAGCTTAGAATTTAGGAGTTGTTGAAATTTGTGGAGTTGATAAGTCTGCTTGCCAATAGTTGAACCATGAACAGCGGTTCTAAATATGCCAAAGATTAACCAAATAAAATCGAGTGAAAATGAAGCAATCCACCACAAAAAACAAAGAGGCAACCAAGCAAAAACTATTAGATGCTGTAGGTAACATAGTCAGTGTCCACGGCTTTAGAAAAGTTGGTATTAATGAAGTAGCCAGACAAGCTGGTGTTTCTAAAATGCTCATTTACAGATACTTTATCGATTTGGATGGCCTACTTAAAGCCTATGCTGAAGACATGAATTATTGGATCAATATTGATAAATTTTTACCTGAAAATATTAAGGAATATAAGCATGCCGAAATGCGCCAACTCACTGCTGAGGTACTTATCGGTCAACTTAAGGATTTGCAGGCCAAACCTGAGCTACAAGAGCTGATTCGCTGGGGATTGATAGAAAAGAATACTTTAACTAATGCCATAGCCAAGGAATTTGAAGAGAAAGTAAGTGAGCTTATGGATGGTTTTCAGGCAAGAATTGTTTCTAATGGATTCGATATGCGTGCACTGATGGCAATTATGATATCAGGTATCTATTATTTGGTATTGACATCTGGCCCGGGGGCTGTATTCAATGGCATACATTTAGATACTAAGCAAGGTTGGAACCGCATTGAAGCAGCAATAGTGCAAATGGTGGCCTGTATTTTTGAGCAGTTTACAATTAAAGACAAATAGACTTGGCTAGTTCGTTTCTGAATTTTGATTTCGAAGTTTTTTGATAGAAAAAGTCAATATTGTAAAAATAAATGTTGGTTTTTTTTGGCATCGCCAATTACCATAAATATTCATTACTTCAAAAAGTCTGCTTCAAAACCAAAAGGAAGCAAATCTTTAGCACTATCAGCTATGTAGATGGCCTCATCACCGCCATCAACAATTATTTGGACTAGCACTCCACCGCGTGTTTCAGACTCGGCGATAACCTGTCGACACGATCCACAAGGAAAAGCTATAGGGTTGGCTTTTTTCTCGCTACTACAGCTGACCACCAGAGCCACTACAGCGTCTTGAGGATGGGCATGACCTGCATATAGCAAACAAACCCGTTCGGCACAAAGACTCAGTGGGAACACCACATTCTCTTGGTTGCTGCCAGTAACTATAGCTCCGCTTTTCAATAGGGCAGCAGAACCAACATAAAATTTCGAATAAGGTGCATATGCATTTTTTGTAGCCATTCGAGCCTCTATCACCAGATTCTTTTGTTGCTCGTTTAACTTATCAAAAGCAGTTTTAGTAATCATTTATTTATGTTGTAGTGTAGTTTAGATTTACTAAAACCTTGCTGCCAATATTAAGTCGATGTCCTTATATTCCATGTCGAGCCTTCTGCCTATTTGCATATTACAAAGACTACCTTTGTATGTGTACACACCGCGGGCAAACCATTTATTACAATACAACATTTCTTCCATACCGCCCGTTTCTCCAATTTGCATAATAATAGGTGCAAAAATATTATTAAAAGCTGTTGTGG
>DAIQNU010000064.1:0-12804 GCA_036788235.1 Cyclobacteriaceae bacterium | reverse complement strand
ACGAGGTACGTTTGCAGCTTAATATTCAAGTTGTTAAAAGTTAATAGACTTGATCAAATAGTGAAAATTATTCTAACTATTATAGATTATCTGTTAGCGTTAAATTTTCTTTAAAAGTATTTAGCTCCTTAAGGGATTTGAGAAAGCAGGGCTTAAAAGGTCTTGCTTTCTCGTTTTTTTTTCTATTTTATGATATTCATTCTCATTACTCTATTGTTTTTTTGCAAATAAATATTTTGGCGAATTGGCTAAATTTGTTGAATACGACTCCTTAACTATTTGGCATTATATCTAAGTTCTACAATGGATTTAGTGGAGAAATGAATTTGATTTTACCAATGCCCTGGTACATGTCCACACGAAACAGGAAGTTCCAATCTTGGTTGCGGTGGCTTTAGTATGATGGTTTGTGAAGACACGAACCATGGCGTAGGCGTGAAAAATAATGACTTCACGTCATCATAATTTGTACGTTTTTTAAAAAAATGCTCGGCTCGTATGGATTATTGTTGGCTTTTCTAGATAATCAACATCTATCCCTCACTTGGTTGTCGTTTTTTTACAAATTCTTGAGTCGTCTCGAATTGTTGTTTAGAATATCTAATTCTCATGGCGCACGTATGCTATAAATGAAATATTACCGGCACTCATACACTCAGCAACTAATTAATATTGATGTATTATGGATAAAGAAGAAATAATGGCTAGAGCTCGTCATATTAATCCCAATGAGCATGAATTTTTACAGGCCATAGAAGAAGTTATTAATTCTGTCGGAAAAGTACTAGAGAAACATCAGGAATATGATTCTTTGAAAATACTTGAACGGATGATTGAGCCTGAGCGAATGATTACCTTCAGGGTGTGTTGGCTTGATGATGCCGGCGAAGTTCAAATCAATAGAGGATATCGCGTCCAAATGAATTCTGCCATAGGGCCGTACAAGGGAGGATTAAGATTTCATCCAACTGTCAACTTTAGCATTCTTAAATTTTTAGCCTTCGAACAGATTTTTAAAAATGCGCTAACTAGTTTGCCATTGGGCGGAGCCAAAGGAGGCGCAGATTTTGATCCTAAAGGTAAATCTAATAATGAGATAATGAGATTTTGTCAGGCGTATATGGCCGAGCTTTATCGTCATATTGGTGATTTTACAGATATTCCTGCTGGTGATATTGGCGTCGGATACCGGGAAATCGGTTTTCTTTTTGGGATGTATAAAAAGATTAAAAACGAGTTTACAGGAGTTATCACAGGCAAAGGTGAGTATTGGGGTGGGAGCGTCATCAGGCCGGAAGCTACTGGTTACGGATTGATTTATTTTGCCATTCATATGCTGGAGGCCAAAGGTGATTCTTTAAAAGACAAGAGATGTCTCGTGTCAGGGGCGGGAAATGTGGCTCAATATGCCATTGAAAAAATACTGGACGAGGGTGGTATACCTATTACTGTTTCAGATTCTGAAGGCTTTATTTATGATGAAGACGGTATTACCAGAGAGAAACTTGAATTTATTAGTAACCTTAAGAATAATGAAAGAGGAAGAATCTCTAAGTACGCCGAAAAATTCCCTGAAGCACAATTTCACCAACATGATCGCGATTCCAAATCGCATCCGATTTGGGAGATAAGGGCTGATTGTGCTTTTCCCTGCGCTACGCAAAATGAAATAACTAGTCTTGATGCTCGAAACTTGATCAATAACAAGCTTATACTTTTAGCTGAAGGAGCCAATATGCCATGTACTTCAGAAGCTGTGGAATTAATCCAGGATTCGTCCATCATGTATGCTCCCGGTAAAGCGGCCAACGCCGGTGGGGTGGCAGTATCAGGTTTAGAAATGACTCAAAATAGAATGGGGATCTACTGGAATCGGGATGATGTTGATAAAAACCTACGACACATCATGAAAAACATTCACGACGTCTGCCTCAGGGTAGCTGAAGAATATGGAATGAAGGGTAATTATCTTGAAGGAGCAAACATCTTTGCGTTTTTAAAAGTAGCAGAAGCTATGAAAGCCCAGGGAATTATCTGAATAGATTTAATAAAAATATCATTCTTGAAAGCTTAAGGTCTTAGTTGCGGCATTTTTAAGGATAAACCTAAAAGTACTGCCTTTTTCGTATTCACTTTCCACTTCTATGTAACCATTGAGTTTTTCGACAAATTCTTTGCACAACATTAGCCCGATACCTGTCCCTTTTTCGTTTCTGGTTCCCCTTGTTGAAAAGCGTTCATTAGCTTTAAAAAGCTTTTGCATTGTTTCCTGCTTCATACCCATGCCAGTGTCAATGACTGATATGCTTATATTTCCACTTTCTTCTCGTAGTTCAACCCGAATGGTGCCACCACCCATTGTATATTTTAAAGCATTCGAAACAAAATTTCGCAGCACAATCATCAACATATTATGATCAGACATGATGATGGTTTCTTTCGAAATATTGTTGATTAATGATAGATTTTTGAGTTCAGCATGAATTTTAAATAAATCAAAAACTTCGTTAACCAGGTTTCGAATTTCCACTCTTTCAAATTTATCAGCCTGTTTATTTTCTGGATTTGCCCATGCCAATATGTTTTCCAACAAGTGTCGCGTGTTTTTAAGGGCAACATTGATGTTTTCAAGTATTTTGAATTTCTCGTCTTCACTCAATGACTTCATATTGAGTAATTCTACCAGTCCGGTAAGGGTTGATACCGGACTTTTTAAATCATGAGAAATCACAGAAAAAACTTTGTCTTTGAAGATATTGGCTTCCTTTAGTTTTTCTCTTTGTGTATGCAGCGTTTTTATGGTGTGCTGTAGGTCAATAGTTCTTTCTTTAACACGGGTTTCCAACATTTCTTTTTGATCTTGAATCAGTTGTTCATTTTCAAGGGCCGTTTTTAAAGCAAGAGTCTGAGCTTCATTTTTCAGTTCCAGGTAGGTATTTATTTTTTTAATTAAGGCAAAACAAATGAAGATTAATTGTAGAGCAGAGCCAATTTGTAGTTCGTTAGACCGGAAGTAGTATATATCGTAACCAAGTATATTTCTCGAAAAGTAGAATCCGAAAGCGAGTGTAAAAACACCCCAGGCCATTAAGTAAAATCCAGCTGGTTTAAAACCCTGCCTGAATACAGCAAAACCAATGAAAAATGCAAATACCAGGCTGAAAAGTGAATTGTATTGATTAATTCCGAAAGCTGTTGGGGTAAAGCCAACCAGGCTCATTATGATACACAAAATAAAGATACCGATAAGTCCTATGAGCCAAATATGTCTTTTTGGTGTTCTGTATTTGGTTTTGAAAAATGTCATCGTAAACAAAATGGATACAATGCCAGCCAGAGAAAATAAAATGTTGCTTATCGTAAATCGTAGAGATTCATCTGCTCCGTTGTAGGGTAATATTCGTTCATTTGATATGGTAAATAGAATCCCCAATACCAAAGTATAACATATAAAGTATAGGTATTCTTTTTCTTTGAGTGTGATGTAACTGAAGAAACCATAAAGCATTATGACCAAAACAATGCCGATGTATATACCGTCGAACATATATCCTCTAATTTGGCTTTGTATGTCCGGGCTAAAGGGAGTTGATTCCTGTTTTGTGTTTTGAAGAAGATCCGAAAACCAATGCGTTGCCTTTGATTTAGAAATATGTTTTTTGCTACTGATTGTAGATTTTGATTGAAAGTATATGCTTTGATCAAAAATACTTTCTTGATTAAATTTTTTAAATAAGGTCGAAGTGAATGAGGTTGCTAGTGTATTTCCTTTATGTGAAATTGTCAAACCATTATGATTGTATGGTTTTGCCTCAATAGACTGAATTCCGTCCACAAAAAAAAGTATTATGAATATCGATAAGTACTTATTCATCAGCTATTTAATGCTATTATGGGTAACATTCATATTTAGTGCAGGCTTGGTTTTGAATTTTATTTAACCGAAATATTTCTTTTTATTTCGTCAAGCAATTTATCAACTTATGCTTTAGCTTTGGTCCTATCATAGTATGATAGAATTACCCATGTATGGATTTTTTGCATTTCGACTTAAAACCAAATCATATAAAAAGCGGCTAATTATTAGTTTGTTATTTGTGTTGATTTTCTTTGTGTATATTTTTTCATTTCCTGCAAAATTAATTTCAAATGACTACTCCACAGTCCTTTTAGATGATAAGGGGAATTTATTGGGTGCAACCATTGCATCTGATGGTCAGTGGCGATTCCCTCAGCAGCACCGAGTTCCTGAGAAATTTATTACTTGTCTGGTTCAGTTTGAAGACCGGTATTTTTTCCAGCATCCGGGATTCAATCCTTTCTCATTGTCACGTGCGCTCAAACAGAATGTCATGGCAGGTAAAACTGTCAGTGGTGGTAGCACCATAAGCATGCAGGTAATTAGAATGCATAGAAATGAACCCAGAACCTATTTGGAAAAATTTCTCGAAATTATATTAGCAACGCGGCTGGAACTAAGTCATTCCAAACAAGAAATTCTTTCTTTATATGCATCACATGCGCCATTTGGGGGAAATGTGGTAGGTTTGGATGCCGCTGCATGGCGGTATTTTGGTCGATCGCCCGAAGAGTTGTCTTGGGGCGAATTTGCAACGCTAGCGGTATTGCCTAATAGCCCTGCCTTGGTACATCCTGGTAGAAACCGTGATCGATTATTTGAAAAGCGAAACCGACTCCTTCAAAAATTATTAGAAGAAGGACTGATCGATTCACTTACCTGTCAGCTTTCACAGCAAGAAATGCTACCTGACAAGCCACTTCCACTACCGGCTCAGGCACCACATCTTTTACAAAGAGCAAGAAAAGAAGGGAAAAATGGCCAAATTATACATTCTACCATTCAAAGTGTGCGGCAAAAGAGTGCCAATGAAACTATCGCCAATTTCTATGCAGTCAATCAGCAAAACTATATTCACAATGCTTCAGTATGTGTAATAGAAAATAAATCTGGCAATGTTGTCGCGTATGTCGGGAACACACCTGGTGAAAATTTTGACAATGGACAAGCAGTAGATGTAATAACGGCGCCAAGGAGCACTGGCAGCATTTTGAAACCTTTTTTATTTGCTGCCATGGTCGACGAAGGTGAATTATTGCCAAGCAGTTTAGTGAAAGATGTTCCAACATTCATAGATGGTTTTATGCCTCAAAATTTTTCACGTTCTTATGATGGAGCTATTGCAGCATCAGAGGCATTGGCGCGCTCACTTAATATTCCGGCTGTGCATATGCTTCGTCAGTATAAAATAGAAAAATTCCATTTCTTACTAAATCGGTTAGGCTTACAAACGATAACGAGACCGGCAAATGAATACGGTTTGTCACTTATTCTTGGAGGTGCCGAAGCCAGTCTTTGGGATCTTACAGCGGCTTATGCATCTATGGCTAGAGTTTTAAGTGGGTTCGAACAGCGCAAAGGTGATTTGAGGTATTATACTGAAGATTTCAGAGCAAATAATTTGTATAAAGAAAATAATCTGCATCAAACTAATTTGATCAAAGGAAATACAGATAATCAAATATTTTCCGCCTCAGCTATTTGGAGTACATTCCAATCAATGCTTGATGTGCATCGCCCCCCTGAAGAAGCCTCTTGGAATTTATTTGATTCTTCACGAAAAATCGCATGGAAAACAGGTACCAGCTTTGGTTTTCGTGATGCTTGGGCTATCGGTGTGACGCCTGAATACACAGTTGGTGTGTGGGTTGGAAATGCAAGTGGCGAAGGGCGGCCCGGAATAACAGGGGTAGAAGCGGCTGGCCCAATTTTATTTGATGTGTATAGTAGGTTACCAGAGACAAGTTGGTTTACCATGCCTATAGCAGAGCTTGTACAGATAGAAGTTTGCGCACATAGTGGATATAGGGTTGGGCAAAACTGCGAAAAAGTCAGAAAAATAATGGCGCCACAAGGTGGTTTGAGAACTTCAGTATGTAATTTCTGTCAACTTATACATTTACACCCAACCGTAAATCAGCAAGTTACAGATGACTGCCTTCCTGTTGCAGAAATGCGCCATAAGTCATGGTTTTTGTTGCCTCCTTTGCAAGAGTGGTATTATGCCGCTAAGAATCCACTGTACAAAAGATTGCCTTCCTTTTTTCCAGGATGCCAACCGAACATTGGCCAAAAAACTAATATTGAAATAGTGTACCCTATAGCCAATGGTAAGATATTTATCCCCAAAGAGCTGGATGGGACAATGGGTATGGCAGTTTTCGAAGCTTCTCACAGGCAGCCAGCTAAAACCATACATTGGCACCTGGATCAAGAATATGTTGGTTCAACTAAGCAGGTACATAAATTGACTTTGCGACCAGAAAAAGGTTTGCATCGAATGCTTTTGGTCGATGAAGACGGATTGGAAGTTGAAGTTAATTTCACGGTTCTGTCTTCTGATAATGAACAATGAATAATGAACAATGAATAATGAACAATGAATAATGAACAATGAATAATGAATGTTGTTTAGTTAGGGGTTAGACCCCACTGGCGCAAGCGTCCGCTTGTGTCTAGACAAAAGTAGCGTCCGCTACATATTATTGGCTTTAAGATGGGTTATGAATGATGAATGCAGAGGGTTGAATGTTGAGGAGCCCGTGAGGTTAATATTTTAAAAATCCTTTTTTTATCCGATTTTGAATATCAAGCTCACGGGTCAGGTATGTTTTTCTATTATTCTATCAAGATTCCTGTGCCAGCTAGGCTTGTTGGTGCTGATCACGCAGCAAGTCATTCACCGTTTTTACTGGATTAAATGTTGAAATCGGCACTTCTACAAATAAAGTATTCCAATCCGACATAGAGCCATTCCACAAGCCCGGCAATTCCTGGGCTTTCAGATCTCGTCCGCTTTTTGATTTTAGAGATATAAATCCTGTTTCTGAATCAACAAATTTTTCCAGAGGATATTTAACACCCAGATGGTTTTTTACACCACAGACCAAATCAACAGGATTGAAATGTGTGGCAGCCTCAGCTATTGCTTTGGTGTCGCTATTTTTCATATCAAGTTGCGAACTTTCTGCTATTTGTAGTGAAAAAGTTCCATCTGAATTTTTAGCAAAAAATGGTCCTCCGCCAGGCTCACCTTCATTTTTGACCATACCACAAACGCGCAAGGGTCTGTTGAGTTTTTTATATAGAAAATCTATTTTTTTATTCTCATCTTCTATGGCAGGTATATTTTCGATATACATTTCTTCTTGAAGAAAAACAGTGATTTCATTTAACAATGCAGGTGAAATATCTCCATGATCTATTTGGTTAAGAAAGGCATGGATTTTTTCTTGCTTTTGAAGCAACATCCCGGCAAGTACTTTTTTATACTTGTAGGTATCACCTTTCATATGATCAGGTACCACATTGTCGATATTTTTTATAAAAATTAAGTCGGCGTTTATATCATTTAGATTTGACATTAATGCACCATGACCGGCAGGCCTGAACAGGAGCTCACCATTGTCTTCCCTAAAAGGTGTATTATCAGGATTCACTGCAATGGTATCGGTGGCGGCCTTTTGTTCTGAAAAACTTATTTCATACTTCACACCAAACTTCGCTTCATATTTAGGCAAAACATCGGCTATATGTTCTTCGAATTTTGCTCTATGCTCTGGCGAAACCGTAAAATGCAAACGTACCTTGCCATTTTTATCTTTACAATAATTTGCACCTTCTACTAAATGTTCTTCAACCGGTGTTCGTGCTGCTTCATCGTATTGGTGAAACTTCAATAAACCTTTTGGTAAATTGCCATAATTCAAACCATTTTCGTCGAGTAGTGATTGCAGAATGCTGGTGTAGTCCCTACCCAAAAGGCTTTCTTCAAGACTGATGTTATGTAAGACTAAATGCTTATTTTTAAGGTCGTCGAAGAATGCAAATTTTTCAATATGTTTGAAAAAACTCCAACCGGACTGAAAACCTTGATCTTTTAATAATTCCTGATAACCTTTTTCATCGTTGGTATACGTTTCGATAATAGTAAAAAGCGTCTTAAACATTCTACTGGCTGCACCAGAAGCAGGAACAAATTTAACTACGTCTAAACCGTTCATTCTCTTTTCATAATGCGAAATCGCAGCATCAATCTGAGCATCAGTTGAAGCAATAATACCAGACTCAGTATTGGCTGGTTTCAGAATGGGCAAAAAGGGAAAACCATTTTCAAAATATTTAATCTGCTTATGTATGGTATCTGGATTAGAACCTCTTTTTTCTATTTGTTCAATATCTTTTGCTGAAAACATATCTAAATTGTGTTTTTTGGTTTAACCGTGGTTTAATTTGAAAGCTCAAATTTTAAAAATGCTAATTTAGATATCTAAAGCCAAAAAAATACTTTTGAGAGTAGCAATAAATAAAAAGATATTCTGGACGGTAGATTTTTTCGCCATTAGGCAGTTAAGGCAATTGTTTAATAGCCACGTATAACTAAATCTTAAAATGCATAAAATGCATGCTGATAGGCTATATTCTTTGCTTTCAATCAGCAGTTTGCTTAATCAAAGCCAACCAATGTCCTTTTTCACCCGGGCATTTGATGATAAAGCTATCTTTGGTTCTAATTTCTTGGGGATCAGACCATTCGCTGGTTGTGATATTTAACCAATGTAAATAAGCACGTCCATATAATTCGCGGGTGTCGAGCAATACTTCACCTCCATTAGTGAAATATACTGCATATTCTTTACCCTTGATTGCTCTGCAATATGCTTCATTATATTCTCTGTTGGTCAATAGTTCATTCATGGGCTGTGCTTGATAAAAATCGCACTTCTCCACATAAGAACGCATGCTTTTGATTACGTGAAAAGCAGTACTTGACAGTCCGTGCCCGGAAGGTGGACGGTGAAACCTTGTTGATGCGGAGCCAAGTAAAACGTTTCTCACAAAGCACTCGATGCCATGTTGTGAATTTTTATGTGCACCACCATCGTTTCCATATACTTTTACATTATTTGCCGGCCGTAGTACTTCACTTTTAGCTATTCGGTTAAGTTGAAATAAACCGTTTTCCCAGTGCTTGTCACCTTGTTGGTGGTTGTTTTGGGAAATTTCCACAAAATCGTAAACTTCAGGATGATCAAATGTTTCACGATGGATTAGATGGTTTAAGTCGTGAGGATCCCACATTTCAGTAGTATATATAGTTTTTCCAGCTTCCGAAGCTTTCTTTTTTAAATACAATGACCAAAATCTACCCCAGGAAGCGGTAACTGAGGTTTCGTTATCAATGCAATAGAGTACATGGTTGTATAACAAGGTATGGGCGAGTACTTTGTCAATAAATTTTTGCTGAAATTCCAGAAGTTTAAGATTGCAATCGGCATCGGGTACAGATCTGAAAAAAGGGTTTCTGGCATAAATTGGGTGAAATGGGATTTGGGATGGGAGCCTGGAGATGACCGAATCATAATTGATATTATTCACCGGGTTGTAAGGGTTTTTAAGCCATTCGTTTCTATAAAAATCAAAAGTAGCCCATAATTCAACTTGTACTACTATATTTCTCTGGGAGGTAGCCATTAGGAAATGCTCAAGTCTTTGCCAATAATCCTCATTCCATTGATTTAAATCAAAAAGGCCATTTTCAAGCCTTTTAAAAGCCCAAACATCGCCAGGATCACGGCTCGACAAGGTATTTCGTACATAGTTGCCACCCGCTAATACCAGACTATCAAGGTGCTGCTGCAGATGATTTATTTGGAATAGATTGTCTTCAATAGAGCCCCCGAGTAGAATATTTTTTTTGCCCCTAAAGTTCCAATAATTTGGCTCTAGCTGATCGGGATGAATGCCATCAGTAGAGTTTTCAATTTCTACATCAAATCGTGGAATAATGAAATGAATCACCAACGACCAAGCACCAAATAGTACCAAAAAGAAAAATATGAGGATAATAAAAAATCTATTCATGATAGCAATGGATTTGAATGTCACTCCCTAAAAAATCAATCGATTGACCATTTATAAAAAAAACTCTAGAATTACTTTACTTAAATGGCAAAGACTAAACTAAATTAGCGAATATCTGGCTTACATGCAGAACTATAGTTGAATAAATGATGCAATAAATAGGAATGTGAATGCAGAAATTGATATTGCAATATTTTATTATGAAATGAAGCGGATTCTTAAGTTACTTTTCTAAACCTAGTAGAACCCTGCGAATATCATTGGCTTTTTCCATCATTTCTCTACTTTTAAATTCATCTTTGCCATCTATTATTTGCTTAAACAATTGTAATTGAGCAATATAAGAATCAAGTGCTTGAGAAATATTTTCTGAATTTTGCATAAAGATTGGCGCCCACATATCGGGTGAACTTTTGGCTAATCTTACTGTGGATGAAAAACCGCTACCCGCCATAGCAAAAATACTCTTTTCGAATTTTTCTTTTTCGAGTACTGTAAGTCCTAAGGCAAAGGAACTAATATGACTCAGATGCGATACATAAGCGATGTGGCGATCGTGCTGCGCTGCTTCCATATAGTGAATGCGCATTTCAAGTTTTTTAACCAAATCGACAATAGTATCAACTGCGTCGATATCACTTCTTTCTTTATCACAAATAATCATCATTTTGTGCTTCAACAAATTCCCGAAAGCTTCTGAAGGACCTGAGTTTTCGGTACCTGCTATAGGGTGGCATGATACATATCGAGATCTTTTAGAATGATTATTGACCTGACCATTAAAAGTTGCTTTGGTAGATCCCAGGTCTATAAGTATTGACCTGTCATTAAGGATGTTGAGGCATTCTATCAACTGATGTTTGATCACACTTACCGGTGTAGCCAGCACAACGAGGTCCGCCATTTTCACCGCTTCAGCCAGCGAACGAATTTCATGTACAATGCCAAGTTTAAGTGCTGTATTGCAGTGTTCTTGGTTGATGTCGACACCAATAAAATGATGACCTGGCGCGACTGATTGTATCCCCAGAGAAAAGCTCCCACCCAATAAACCAATGCCTATAATGCTGATGTTCATATATTTGTTAGGTCAATATTTTTTACCCTGTCAACGACCTCGCGGATGATTTGTTCATCAATGCAAAGTGATATGCGGATATACCTGTCACCTTTTTCCCCAAAAATAAATCCAGGTGCTACAAATATGTGATGTTTATGCAGAAGATATTCTATTAATAGTTCGCCAGAAGGCACATGCGCGGGAATTTGAGCCCAAATAAACATCCCGACCTGGTTGGTACTGTAGCTACATTGCAGATGGTCTAGTATCTGATATACCAGTGTGCGTCGCTTTTTGTAAATTTGGTTGCGCTCTTTGTGCCAACTTTCAGGATTACTCAGTGCTGTAGCCGCTGCCAACTGCATCGGTTTAAACATGCCCGAGTCTACATTGCTTTTAATTTTCAAAATTGCATCGATATAACTGCTGTCACCGCTAATCCAACCAATTCGCCAACCAGCCATATTATGTGACTTGCTCATTGAATTAAGCTCAATGGCGACCTCTTTTGCACCATCAATAGATAGCAGACTTAATGGATCACCTTCATTGAGTACCAAACTGTAAGGGTTGTCGTGGCAAAGTAAAATTTTGTGTTTGTGCGCAAATTCTACAAGCTTTTCAAATATTTCGCTACTGGCAGGTGCTCCGGTAGGCATATTTGGGTAGTTGATCCACATTAACTTTATAGCACTTAAATCCTGCTTTTTCATGGCTTCAAAATCTGGCCTCCAGCCTTCATGCTCAACCATGGGGTAAGTAATGGTCTTACCACCCAGCATTTCTGTTACTGCGCGGTAAGCCGGGTATCCAAGTTCTGGAACCAATACGGAATCTCCTTCATTGAGAAAAGCCAATGAAATATGCGCAATGCCTTCTTTTGAGCCAATTAATGGCAGTATTTCAGTATTGCTGTTTAAACTAACATGATACGTATGATTATACCATTTAGAAATGGCTTCGCGAAGTTGAGGAATGCTTCTGTAAGGCTGATAACCATGATTACCGGTTTTGCCGGCTTCATCTTGTAAAGTTTTAATGGTTGATGCTGAAGGCGCCATATCAGGATTGCCAATGGCAATATTTATGACATCAATTCCTTGATCCATCATAGATTTAACTTCCTGTAGCTTTACAGAAAAGTAATATTCATTGGTAATTTTCAGCCTATTGGCTACAGAAATGATCATTTAATTTATATTTGTATATAACAGTTGAAACCAAAACGCTTAAAGTTGAACTGCATTCGTAAAATTCAATGCAAATTTATAGCTATAAACTATTATCCGAAGCTAATTTTTGCCAATTTATGAATGTTTAGCAAAAAATATTTTTTAAAGGCTTATAAGCCACTAAATGGCCTTAGTGAGAATGATTATGAATGAGGAAGCATTAAAAAAATATGCAAAGGAGTTGGAAGATAGGTTGGCTTTATTAGAAGCTGAAAATATCTTAATGCGCAATCAAGGCTATTCTTTTCAATCAATATTTGATAATTCACCCCTAGGAATATTCAGATCTGTACCAGCCGGTAAATATGTAAGAGCCAATCAAGCTTTGGCAGATATGCTTGGCTATGAAAGCCCCAAAGACCTCATTGGGTCTGTTACCAACATAGCTACTGATATTTATAAGGATCAAGATCAAAGAAAAGAGGTAATTGAGCTTTTATCAAAAGGAGATAAAAATAAACAGTACAATTGTATTTTAAAACGAAGTGATGGGAGCGAGTTTGCAGCCAGAGTAAGCTTATGGGCTACCCGAAACCGTGCAGGTGATATCGATTATTTTGAAGGTATTG
>DAIQNU010000063.1:7401-13170 GCA_036788235.1 Cyclobacteriaceae bacterium | reverse complement strand
CTATTTGGCGGGGGCTATGACTTGAATCCATTGATCGCCATAGCCAAAGTACTCGGTTGGCAAGTAACTGTATCAAACGATTGCCCGGCCTTATCAGCTCCAAAAAGATTTCCGCAAGCGAACCAGGTAATATTTGCTGAAAGAACCACCGTTCGGGAATCATTTACATATGATGAGCATACTGCCATTGTACTCATTTCTCATAATTATAAATATGACCTCGAAGTATTGCGAGCGTTGCTGAAATTAGAAATACCTTATATTGGCATGCTCGGTCCCAGACGCAGGTTTGAAAAAATGCACGAAGAATTACTGGTATCGGGATATACCAATCAGGACTTTGCCAAAGTTCATAGTCCTGTGGGGCTAAATCTTGGCGCTGAAACGCCGGAAGAAATAGCACTTGCAATAGTGGCCGAAATACAGGCAGTGTTTAAAAATAGAGATGGAGCGTCGCTCAAATCTCAAGATGGATTTATACATGAGCGAATTGGTGAAGAACAAATCACACTTAATTAAACCATGAAAAATCTACATGGCCTGCTCTTGGCAGCAGGCAAATCCGAACGACTGGGTAGACCCAAACAGTTAATCGATTACCAAGGCAATCCCTTGGTAAGGCACATTGCTGAGGTGGCGCTGGCTGCACAACTGGATAGCCTGACTATAGTAACCGGTGCCCACAGTGAAAAAGTGAATGCAGCTCTTAAAGGTCTTTCCGTTCAAATCCGCGACAATGAGGATTGGGCTCGCGGCATGGGGAGCTCTATTGCGGCTGGTGCCAAGTCCATTTTAGCAAAACATCCAGACGCTACCGGCATATTGATTTTACTATCAGATCAACCAAATATAACTTCTGAGCATCTGCTGAATCTCCAGAATGTATTTGAAAGAAAAGGCGCCTATCTGGCCGTATCAGCCTATAAAGACACTTTTGGCGTGCCGGCCCTAGTAGGCCGAAATTTTTTTGATGACTTGCTAAAACTGGAAGGAGATCAGGGTGCCAAGCAAATTTTTATGAAGGAAGTAATACCAGACATGCAAGTGGCATTTCCCGATGCCGCACTTGATATCGACACGCCAGAAGACCTTGCAAAATTTGAAAGTAGTTAAAGGATTTGTTAGAGTTCGTTTAAAATGTAGATCCCATTCTGTTCTTGCCTAGGCAATGTCACGACCATCTTTTGCTCTGCAAATTCGTTGGTATCAATCAGTATCCACAGTTCTATCATTCCCAATCTTCAGGATATCCGACGGATTTCCTATTGAAAGAATCCAATGTCGAAATCATTGATTTTTTTTGTACTTATATCCAGTCATCATTCAAATTTACTTGTTAACAAGCTTATTGCTCTAATTTAAAATATTGTTTTGCAAATGTTTGATATACTAAGTAGGTTTATAACCAAAGTACATGCAAAAGAATTAATACACATAGACCGAGTTTTTATCCAAAGGATATCACCCTAAATAGCAAAGTACATTGTTAACGATACACAAACTATCAAAGGCGTATGGCACAAAATATGCCGTGAAAGATTTGAATCTAAAGGTAGTCAAAGGCCAGATCTATGGCATACTTGGCCCCAATGGTAGTGGAAAATCCACAACTCTGGGCAGTATTCTGGGCACGGTAGTACCTGAAAGCGGCGAGATTTTATGGGGCAACGAACCCATTAGACCCATACACCGAAAAACCATAGGATCAATGCTTGAAACCCCTGCTTTTTATCCGAATTTGAACGCCTGGCAAAATCTGGGAATTATTGCCAAATTAAAAGAGCTTGATCGTCCAGACTTTGACAAGGTACTAAGCCTCACCGGAGTTCGGGATTTTGCCGACAAAAGTTTTAAGCAATACTCTACAGGTATGAAGCAGCGACTCGGATTGGCTGCCGCACTACTTGGCGATCCGGAGGTACTGATTCTCGACGAACCAACCAATGCCCTCGACCCACAAGGCATAGCCGATGTTCGCAATATTATTTTTGAAATAGCAGCCACCGGCAAGACCATAATACTGGCCAGTCATTTATTAGATGAAGTCCAAAAACTCTGCACTGACCTGGCGGTACTCAAAGATGGGCATAAACTTTTTGAAGGTAGTGTTAAAGGCCTGATGGTTGAAGATAGTAGTATTGAAATAGCAGCCTCAGATATGAATAAATTACATGAAGTTCTAAGTTATTATACAGGCATCAAAAAATTTGAACCTGGAAAAGATCAAATGAAAGTATGGCTAAAACCCGAATATAAAATTAGTGAACTCAGTAGCTTCTTGGTTACGCAAGGCCTTGAAGTAACACACCTTTCGGCAAGTAAAGGTAACCTTGAACAGAAAATACTTGAAATGCTAAAATGATGATCTCAGCCAAAACACTCTTATTAGAATTTCACAAGCAATACCGAAACTTTAGCTTTTGGTTCATCATTGCACTTTACTTGGTAGCTATTTTATTGGCTTTCAGCAATTTTAGCAAACTCACAGCTACAATATCTGGGTCATTCAATAATGTACCTGAACTCGATTTTTCCCTCAAGGCTTTACTCCAGTTTCCAGATGTATGGCACAATGTCACCTATATTTCAAGTTTTTTTCGAATCATACCAGCTTTGCTTATTATAATTTCTATAAGCGATGAATTCAGAAATCGTACCATAAGGCTGAATCTGATGAATGGACTTTCAAGAACTGAATTTGTAGTATCAAAATTTTCTTTTGCTACACTTTTGGCTGTTTTCTGTACCATCGTTACGGGTACAGGCATATTATTTATCGGCTTTTCGAATATGCCAGAAGCATCTGGCCAAAGCATATATTTTAAATCTGAATTTCTATTTGCATTTTTTATAAGCTGTCTGGCATACTTTTACTATGCAGCACTCATTGCATTTTTACTCAAACAAAGTGGAACAGCTGTGATACTTTTACTACTCTATGGCTGGCTACTTGAGCCAATTGTATCATGGATGATACCCAGTGAATACCGTATCTATCTGCCTATGAAATCGGTAGATAAGCTCATCCAGTTTCCATTTAGTAAGTATCTTGATATGCCTGTACAAGATACAATTGACCTTTCTCAAATAATAATCGTACTGGCTTATGTACTGATTTCTGCATTTTTATCCAATTTTTTATTGAAAAAAACCAAATTGTAAATTCATTTAATGGTACAACCAATAATTTAATGGAGAGCTGAATTTTGATTTACCTAATATCCTAAAAACCTAAGAATAGTCAACCAATTGAGTTTCTAAATTGTACATAACCTGTATTCATTTGATTGACACCATGCGGGTTGGGCTGGAAAAACGGTGGGGTACGCGTAGGCCTGTGGGCTGAAACGTCGTTTTTTCTTGATTGCCTTGCTTATTTTCATCATCAAGGATGAAAGTAAATCTGGACAGGATATTTAATAGAATGTGAAACATCTACAAGTGGCTTATTTTAGAGTGTGTCCATTAAAATAACAATAGAACCCATCTAATAATCATAATTGTTACAATATCGTTTAAACTAGTTTTTTATTTATTTTTGATATTTGTAGATCGTGTAATGTTTTAGCACTATATATTTTTTTACTTTAAGCCCATAATCTAACTTTATCCTCCATTGGAATTGGACTTGTTTATTAATGATTTTTAGGCTGAATAAATGCCTTTTAATTGAAAATATTTTTTTAACCAACTTAGTTTACCTAAATGAATACCTTTAAACTTACCTTATTATCGGTGTTTGGAATAGCACTGATAGTTCACCAACTTTATGCCAAGTATCCTGAGGACAGACCTTATGAAAAACTGGGTAATGTTAGTAAATCGGAACTTGAGCAAAAGAGTTATTTTGACACCACAGATCCTGATGCGATAATTCTTTTTGACGTCGGAAGCTACACCTACGAATGGCGGGGTGATGCATTTAAAACACAATTCGAAAGACATTGTAGAATTAAAATTCTGAAATCAAGTGGTTTTGAGTGGCCTACCTTCCAAATCCCGTTGTATGTGGGCACACCTCAATCTAAAGAAACCTTGAGCAATATAAAAGGCTATACGCATGTACTTGAAAATGGCAAGGTTAAAAGCCATAAACTTGATAAGTCGGGCATTTTTAAAGATAAATTCAGTGACAATGTTGATCTTGTAAAGATAACCCTACCAAATGTTGTCGAAGGATCCATTGTTGAGTTTAGTTATGTCATTAGCAGTGATCGCACACAATCTATTCCTGCGTGGGAATTTCAAAAAAATATCCCGGTGGTTTGGAGCGAATACACAGTAGCCATTCCAGAGTTCTATGAATTTCAACAAGTAACACAAGGCTATGAAAGTTTTTATGCCAACATTCGTACTGTTGAAAATTCTGCATTGAACTTTAATATAAAAACTGAGCGAAGTGGAAATAGGGTAGTGCAGCCAAGCACCCACCAACAACATAGAGAGGACTATAAAGTAAACAAAAACTATTTTGCCGCGAAGCACTTGCCAGGGCTACAGCATGAAAAGTTTATTTCTAAAGCAGATGATTATCTGCTAAAAATAGAGCATCAGATAGCCGGACGAAGATTTCCAAGAAGCCCTTACGAAAATTTATTGGGCGATTGGAATAAAATTAATTCGGTTCTTTTGGAGCATTCCGAATTTGGCGATCAAATCAAGCCTAAAGGCTTCTACAAAAAAGACCTTGAGTCAGTAACGGCCAATAGCTCCGGTGATATGGAAACCATGCAGCGAATTTATAAACACATTTCAACCCATATGAAATGGAATGGCAAAAATGCATTATTCACAGAAAAAAATATAAAGTCTGCTTATGACAACCAAGGAGGTAATGCCGCTGATATTAACTTATTACTTGTTTCGATGCTCAATTCCGCAGGACTTAGCGCTGAACCTGTAATATTAAGTACCCGAAGCAATGGCATAATTAACCCGAATTTCGTCATGCTCAATAAATACAATTATGTCGTAGCTCAAGTCAACATAGACGGAGAGATCTATTTGCTTGATGCAACGGAGCCTCATTTACCTTGTAATATGCTTCCCATACGCTGTTTAAACCAGCATGGCCGTATAATCAACTCAACAGGTGGTGGATGGGTAGACCTAACTCCCAAAACAGGAGGAATAACCAGATCAGTTTCGATCCTTGAGCTTCAACTTGATGGTACGTTAGAAGGTACCATTCAAAGAAAAACCGAAGGCTATAATGGACTGCTCTGTAGTCAGGAATATAAAGAAAAAGGTAAGGAAAAGTATCTTGAGCGATTAAAAGAAGACCACCCAACGTGGGAAATCGAAGATTTGACCTTTAAAGATTCAGATGTGTATGATGGCTATTTTTTAGAAACAATTAAAGTAAAGATAAAAAATGCCGGCCAAATAATGGGTAAAACAATATACATCGATCCCTTTATCTTGGACAAGCTCGATGAAAATCCTTTCAAAAATGATAAAAGAAAGTTGCCTATAGATATGGTAATGCCCTCAAGCGAACTGCACAACCTTTCAATTGCCTTACCAGAAGGTTTTTCAATAGATGAAACTCCAATAAACGCCAATTTAGTTTCACCTGATAAGTCCACGCAATACAAGGTATTAAGCAACTCTAATGGGAATATTTTCAATCTTACAAGAACTTTTTTGAGAAATCGATCGCTTTACGGACCACATGAATATGATATGCTAAGGGAGTTTTACAGTATAGTTGTGGCAAAAGAATCAGAACAACTCGTATTGCAAAAAAATAGTCTTTAACATTCGAAT
>DAIQNU010000063.1:0-7391 GCA_036788235.1 Cyclobacteriaceae bacterium | reverse complement strand
AGAAATAACACTAGCCAAACCAAACTGAGGTTATAATTTCTTTAGTTGGTTTGGCTGTTAATGATACAAGTCCATAAAAAGCACAACATGACGAAGAATCGAGCTTGGATGCCATACTTCATGCTTATAATTTTAAAAAGATGAAACTAATATTTTCAGTTTGCTGCTTACTACATTTCTATGTGGTCTCAGCTAAAACACCTAATGCCAAAGAAATAAAGTATGCGGTGAAAGAAATTCCTGCAGAGCTCTTGACTAACAGCAGTGCAGTAATTCGTGACGAATATGAGCTTTTTGAAGTTCATGACATTAAGAATGCTACCTATACCTATCGTAGAGCTGTGACACTTATCAACAAAAAAGCTGATCCAATGGCTTCACTACAGGTACATTACAACAGTAAAATCGCGGTAGCATCAATAAGCGGCAGTCTGTACGATAAGCACGGACAACTGGTGCGAAAATTGAAAAGTAACGAAATAAAAGATTATAGCTCATTCGATGGCTTTTCGATATTAGATGATAATCGCGTTAAACAAACTAGTTTTAGCTATCCGGATTATCCATTTACAGTAGAATTTGAATATGTATTGAAGCAAAAAAACATTCTCAGGTATCCTCGCTGGGTTCCAATCCCCGGACAAAATATAGCTTCACAAAGCTCAAAATTTGAAATAATAACACCCGAAAATCTGGAAATAAAGTATAAGGAGCTGAATATTGATAAAAGTGTGGAGATTGAAAAACAGGGTGATAAACTAAAATACCTATGGAAGTCAGAAAATCTAAAATCCCTGGAATCTGAACCCATGGCGCCTTACGTATCTGAGATTATACCGTTGGTAATAATTTCGCCTGTTACCTTTATGACAGATAAATATGAAGGCAGTATGCTCACCTGGGAATCATACGGCAAATGGGTAAATGCGCTAAATGAAGGACGGAATGATTTGCCGGCAGCTACTGCACAAAAAATGCGAGATCTAACAGCCGATGCTACCGATCCTATTGAAAAGGTAAAAAGAATATATGAATACCTTCAAAAAAACACACGCTATATAAGTGTGAGTCTCGGTATCGGTGGTTGGCAACCTTTCGAGGCGAGTTATGTAGATCAAAAAGGCTATGGAGATTGCAAGGCCTTGAGCAATTACATGAAAAGCCTACTCGAATCTGTTGATATACCATCGAACTATGCATTGATAAGGGCTGGTAAAAACACACCCGAAATCATCAGTGATTTTCCGGCACATCAGTTTAATCACGCTATACTTTGTGTGCCTTTTGCAAATGACACACTGTGGTTAGAATGTACCGACCAAAAGCAACCTTTTGGCTTCGTTGGTGGCTTTATTGACAATCGCTATGCATTGCTAATAGGCGAAAACGGAGGCACTTTGGTGCGTACACCCGGCTGGCAGAGTTTTGATAATATGCAAACTACGAAAGCAAAAGTAGCGCTTGATAAAGATGGCAATGCTACCGCCAAAGTACATATGCAAACCACTGGACTACAGTTTGAACGTGTAGAGCGGCTATACCAACTAAACAAAGAAGACCAGCAAAAAAACCTGTACAATTTCCTTGACATTCCAAATTTTGAGTTGGCATCATTCAATATACATGCAGAAACGGGTCTAGATGTTAAAGGTCTCGAAGATTATGAGCTCGTGCTTCGAAGGTATGGCGCATCCTCTGGCAAAAGAGTGTTTTTTCAGCCTAATTTACTAAATAAAAATTCGAATATTAGCCGCTCATCCAGCGAACGTCTATATCCTTTGGTTCAGCGTTTTCCATACCTGGATATTGATTCGGTGCATTTTGAATTACCTCATGACTGCCATATTGAGTATGTACCTGAAACAACGTTTTTAGAATCGGACTTTGGTAGGTATGAAGCTTCATTCAGCATTGCGCAAGGTTCTCTTTTGTACATAAGGAAGTTTGAAAAATTTGCCGGAAAACATTCTAAAGATGCCTATGTTGACTATGTTGAATTTATGAATAAAATAATGGAACTCGACAATGTAAAACTGGTGATGCTCAAATCGACCTAGTACAACATAGTGAATGTTTTTATTTATTAATTCAATAAAAACATAAATCATTTCAAACATTATGGTAATCCCTGTTCGTTTTGCTAATATAGCGTTGGCATTTGAGGGCTATATTTTATAAGCAAGCCTACACATTAAATTATCATTCTGAATGAAGTTTTTACATCCGACCTTTTTATATGCCCTGGTTTTTTTATCGGTACCTATTATCATTCATCTTTTTAATTTTCGCAAGGCAGTAAAAGTCTATTTTTCCAACACCCGATTTCTCAAAAACATAAAAGAATCAACCAATACACGCAGGCAGCTTAAGCATTACCTCGTATTGGCCAGTCGTCTGCTCTTTTTGCTTTTCCTCATTTTGGCTTTTGCTCAGCCTTTTATCCCTTCTGGTGTCGATGAACCCGAAGCTGAAAATGTGTACATCTACCTCGACAACTCTATGAGCATGTCAAACCAGGTTAGCAATGAAGGTCGCGCATTTGATCTGGCGCTCAATTTTGTAGATCAAATCACACGCAACTACGAAGGCAATACCAATTACAAACTCTTAACCAATGATTTTGCGCCTTCTTCGCATACATTTAAAACGAGAGATGAAATACAGGAACAAATTACCGAAACAGAATTGTCACATGTATCACGTACACTGCCAGAGGTTTATGCAAGATTGATGCACACGAGCAACACTAACGGAAAGGGTCACAACGATATCTACATCATTTCTGACTTTCAAAAATCGACAACAGGTGCGTTAGAAACGTGGGTAACTGATACTAGTGCATCGCATTTTGTAGTTCCTATAGAATTTTACAATAAAAACAATGTATATGTCGATTCAGTATTTCTTGCCACGCCTTTTTTAATGGCCGAAGAACAAAACGTACTGAACGTTGTGTTGCGTAATACTGGAGCTGAACCTGTGGAAGATTTAATGATCCGACTATTTGTAAATGACATACAAACAGCCAATGCCAGCATTGATATTCCGGCCAGGGCATTGGCAACTGCCGAATTCAGACTAAGTTATCGTTTAGATCCAATCAACCAGTGTCGCATAAGCTTCGAGGATTTTCCTGTTTCATTTGATAACGATTTTTATTTTGTACTGAGGCTCGAAGATAAAGTTAATATTCTCGAATTAAAGGAAGTTGACAAAACGAGCCCTATCGAAAGTGTATATGCCAACCAGAGTATTTTTCAAATTAATAGCCAAAACATCCGCAACCTCAACTACAGTTTGATCAATCGATCCGATTTAGTTATTCTCAACGGACTTTCATCCATTGATCCTTCTTTACAGGTAATTCTTCAAAACTATCTCAAAGCCAATGGCGATGTATTAATTATTCCCAATGCCAATGCTGACTTGAGCACCTATCAATCTTTTATAGGCCAATCAATTTCTTTGCAAAGCAATGCCGGAAACACAGCCATAAGTATGCCTGATGTTTCTAATCCGTTCTTCTATGATATATTTGAAAGCACTGAAGAAAATTTCGAAATGCCTCAAGTCCGAAGTTTGTTGAGTTGGCAAAATGATCGCAGCACATTGTTGCAACTTCGAAATGGCCAAAAGTTTCTATCTGTATTTGGCAATAACAACAATGTGTACCTGATGGGCAGCCCACTCGACGATGCTTTTACTAATTTTCACAAGCATGCATTATTTGTACCTGTGATGTATCGCATGGCCTCATTTAGTAAAGAAAGCAATTCTGGTATGTATGCTTCAATCAGTGATCCTTTGATTGAGACTTCAGCAGATTCGAGCTCGCGCCAGCAAATCTATAAATTGAGCCGTGAGGGAGAAGAACTGATACCCGCCCAAAGAATTGCCGGCAATCGCCTCTTATTGGAACTCCCTAAGTTTGCTATTAATCCTGGTTTCTATCAACTCAAGACGGATGAGGCTATCAAAGATATTTTAGCCTTTAACACAGATAAAAACGAGTCTCGTCTGGAACAATACAGTCAGGAAGAAATAAAGAGTGCTTTATCGATCTATAAGAATATTACAGTTTTTGATGCCGATGCAGAAAGTGCCTTTACCAAAGAAATGTCCAACTATCGTACGGGTGTTCCACTGTGGAAATACGCACTTATTTTATCATTACTGTTTTTATTGACAGAGATACTTATCATTAGGTTTTTATAGTCAGAAAATAAGAATATTTTTGCACGCAGAGCAGCAAATTTTTTCCACCAAATTGTGCTATGAGCATATTAATAAAATCAGCCCTGGTTATTGCACCGAATTCGTCCTATCACCTTGAAAGACTAAATCTATTGATTGATCAAAACGGGCAAATAGAATACATAGGAAAAAAAGACCAGCCGGCTGACACTATAATTTCAAGTGCTGATTTGCATGTCTCTATAGGCTGGTTTGACATGCGAGCTGACTTTTGTGATCCTGGCTATGAGCACAAAGAAGACCTGATAAGTGGCGCCAATGCTGCCGCTGCCGGGGGCTTTACCGAGGTGGCATTGCTACCCAATACCAAACCTTGTATCCAAAGTAAAAACGACATCCGCTACCTTACGCGATCCAATGCTTACAATCTGGTAAAGATTCATCCTTATGGCGCCGTAACGCTCGGCTGTAAAGGCGATGAGCTTACAGAAATGATTGATATGTTTGAAGCAGGCGCAGTGGCATTTACTGATGGTAAAAACCCGGTATGGAACACCGACATTCTTGTAAAAACACTTCAATATTTACAAAAATTTGATGGCCTGCTACTTACCAAACCCGAAGATAAATTTCTGACAGCTTTCGGCACTATGAATGAAGGATACCATAGTACTTTGTTGGGTATGAAAGGCATTCCAAAACTGGCCGAAGAAATTATGATTATGCGAGATCTAAAACTGCTCCAATATGCAGGCGGTAAGATTCATTTTTCCAACATAAGCTCTGCAGAATCTGTCAAGCTCATCAGAAATGCCAAAAAGAAAGGTCTGCAAGTGAGTTGTGATGTGTCTGCTGCACATCTATATTTTGATGACAGCGCACTGCTTGAATACGACACCAACTATAAGGTAGATCCACCTCTAAGGGAAGAACGCGACATCAGAGCACTGGAGCGAGGCCTTAGAGACGACATCATTGATGTGATCGTATCTTCGCATGTACCAGAGGACGAAGAAAGTAAAAAACTGGAATTTGATTTGGCTGAAAATGGCATGCTCGGCTTACAAACCTTGTATCCTATTATTGCTTCAAAAAATGAAGAAGAAATAGATAAGGTAAAGTTTTTGGAAAAAATTACGAACAACCCTCGCAAACTACTTGGCCTTGAAATCCCCGAAATTACTAAAGGTGCTCTGGCAAATCTTACCCTTTTCGATCCTTCGGTCTCGTGGATCTACGATAAGAAAACGAATCAATCTAAATCAGAAAATTCGCCACTTTTAGGCAAGAAACTTCAAGGTAAAGTGATAGGTGTAATTAGGGGAGCACATGCAAAGTTCAACTAAACCCAGTATCTTAAAGCAAAATCCACTAATAATGGTGGGCGGAAAATATGGGCTTGCAGGAGCTTTTGTTGGCATGTTTGCCATGTTGTTCTTGTTTTGGCTCAATAAAAATCCGATGATTTATGCCCGGTATTTCGATGTTATATTGGTTCCGGTGTTTGTTTTTTTTGCTATTAGAGAATTCAAAATTTATAGAAACCAGGGGAAATTACATTTTTGGCAAGGCATGAGCCTGGGTTTTATCAGCTATATGCTCATAAGTATTTTATCAGGTATCTTCGTATTGTTGCTACTATATGGCCTGGCACCTGATTTATTTACAGAATATATGAGCAACAGAATGGCATTGCTGGCCGAAAGCAAAGAAGAGATAATTTCGTCGATAGACGCAAACGCCTATGCACAAACATTAGAGAACCTACAAAACACAAAACCATGGCATTTGGCACTGGATGATTTTTTGAAAAAATCTATAATTGGTCTATTTTTAACCATTCTATTTTCAATTATACTCAGGAAATAAAAAAACCTTTAATCTACCTTCATATGGAAAATCAAGTAACTACAGTAAACGCAGGTGTTCGTTATGGCATTTTTATTGGCATAGCCATGATCGCCTATTCTTTAATTTTGCAAGTATCCGGACAAGTAACCAATACATGGCTCGGACTGGTTAGCTATATAATACTCATAGCGGGTATAGTACTTGCACATAATTATTACAAATCGATGGGCGATGGATACATGACGCTTGGTCAAGGACTTGGCATAGGCATGGTAATTTGTGCTATAGCGGGCATATTTTCGAGCATATTTTCGTACATCTATATCAAATTTGTAGATGATTCAATTATTACAAAATCGCTTGAAGAGGCACGCATTAAAATGGAGCAGCAAAATATGTCTGATGAACAAATTGATCAGGCACTATCTATTACAGAAAAATTCACCTCGCCTTTTTGGCTTTTTATTATAGGATTTATTTCCATACTCTTTTTTGGTTTTCTGATTAGTCTGTTGGTTTCATTGTTCACCAAAAAGAATAATCCACAATTCGAAGTATAATTCATGACCTTACAAACGGATATTTCGGTAATAGTTCCACTGTTGAATGAAGAAGAATCGATTACCGAATTGTGTCATTGGGTAAGCCGTGTTATGAAAGAACACGGCTTTAACTATGAAATACTTCTGATAGATGATGGCAGTGATGACGCATCCTGGAAAATAATTGGAGACCTTGCCTTAAGTCATTCAGAAATAAAAGGTGTACGGTTTAATCGCAATTATGGTAAATCGGCTGCCCTAAATACTGGTTTTAAACTTGCCACGGGTGAGGTGGTAATAACCATGGATGCCGATTTGCAAGACAGTCCTGAAGAAATTCCCGGATTGTACCAAATGATCAAGGAAGATGGCTTCGACCTGGTTTCAGGTTGGAAGAAAAAACGCCATGATCCGCTTAATAAAACCTTGCCTTCATTATTTTTTAATTTCGTTACCCGGAAAATGTCCGGCATACCGTTGCATGATTTTAATTGTGGCCTTAAGGCCTACCGGCATACAGTGGTTAAAAACATCAGCGTATATGGTGAAATGCATCGCTATATTCCCATGATTGCCAAGTGGCGCGGATTTAATAGAATTAGCGAGAAGGAAGTTAGCCATCAGGCCAGAAAATATGGTAAAACCAAGTTTGGCCTCGAAAGATTTATCTACGGATTTCTCGATTTAATTTCCATCATGTTTGTGTCGAAATTCCGTAGAAAGCCTATGCATTTTTTTGGCAGCCTGGGCACTTTATCTTTTATCGGCGGTCTCGGCATAGCCACATGGATAATAGGCAGAAAG
>DAIQNU010000062.1:0-13177 GCA_036788235.1 Cyclobacteriaceae bacterium | reverse complement strand
ACGATAAAGGAATCACAAGTGCCACAATTACTGTAGTGCGCCAATTAAATAAAAAAACAAATACAATGACCGATACCAACACAATGCCTTCCAATAGATTTTTTGTCACGGTCTTTACAGTGGAATTCACCAGCTCTGTACGATCTAGAAAAGGCTCTATTTTCACATCCTTTGGGAGTATTCTTTCATTGAGCTCTACAATCCTGTCTTTTAGCCTCTCTATGACTTCACTGGGATTTTCGCCCCGCAGCATCACCACAATGCCTTGTACCAGATCATCATCGTCGTCGAGCCCTACCTGACCCATTCTTGGCTTAGCTGATATTTCCACATCGGCTACATGGCGCACTAGTATGGGAGTGGATCCCCGTACTTCGATCAATATATCTTCAATATCAGAAATACTCTCAAGTAAACCGACACCTCGAACAACATAGGCTTGGTCACCTTTTTGAATTACATCTCCACCGACATTTATATTACTCTTGGAAACCGCTTCATACACATCCAATGGGGAAAGGTCATAATTTGCAAGCTCGGTTGGGTTTACTTTTATTTCGTAGATTTTCTCCTCCCCTCCAAAACTAATGACATCTGCTACACCAGGTACAGCAACAAGCTCGCGTTCTATGACCCAATCGTGTACTGCTGTGATCTCTCTTATAGGACGATCGCTACGAACCACATATCTAAATATTTCACCCGTAGCGCCATATGGAGGTTCAATTTCAGCATCTGCTCCCTCTGGTAAATCGACACCCTGAAGTCGGTTCGATGCGTATTGCTGAGCATAGAAATCGTCTATTCCATCTTCAAAAATGACTGTGACCACAGATAAACCAAAAAGTGAAATTGAACGAACATGCGATTTTTTAGGTATAGTATTTACCACTTTTGTTATAGGAAGTGTGATAAATTTTTCAACCTCTTCTGCGCTTCTGCCTGGCCATTGTGTAATAATCCGGGCTCTCGTGTTGGTGACATCTGGAAATGCCTCTATTGGGGTATGGATGTAGCTGTAAATACCTGCCACCAGCAGCAAGCCTGTTAGAAAAAAAACTATGATGGAGTTCTTTAGTGAAAATGCAACTATTCCTTCAACGAAGTTTTTCATGCCTGTTATTAATTACTTTGGATGGCTTCAAATACCAGGAGTTGGTTCTGTGTCAAAACCTGTTCCTCAGGCTGTAGATTCCCTTTGAGAAAAACATTGTTACCATCCTTGCCCAATATTTCTACCTGGCGCACCGAAAGTTCACAATCAGAAGTATACACCACCACATAATGTCTGTTGTTGCTAAATATTAAAGCACGCTGGGGCACATGAATAGCCTCGTTGTCAACTTCTTTACTCACATTAACATCGATAAACATTCCGGGTTTCAACTTCAATTCCGGGTTGCTCATCACAATTCGAGCCTTGATCACTTTCTCTTCACTATCAAATACCTGCGATAATGACTGAACACTTCCTTTAAACTGCTCGCCTTTGTAAGCACTCGTTTCCATAGTTGCTTGCATGCCTTCTCGTATATACATAATATCTCCGGCATACACATTGGCCAGTACCCATACATTACTCAAATCAGAAATCACAAAAAGGGGATCACTGTCGGCAACTACCTGTCTACCTGGAGTTATATTTTTTCTTACAATAAATCCGGAAGCAGGTGCGACGATCCTAAACAGATCTGATTCGTCTCCTGATTTGAAGAGCGATAAATTGGATTTTACACGTTGCAAATCTGCTTGAATAGATTCTTCTTCGCTTTGGGCTTCAATTAATGCCCTTTCAGAAGCTATGCCATCATCGTACATCTCTTTAGTAGATTGCACCTGCCTCTGGGCTACCTTGTATTTAGCTTCTAAAGTCCTTCGCTCTGCTTCTAATCCAGAGAGCTCTGAACTTCGGATTTCGGCAAGCAATTGACCTTTTTTTACCTGATCGCCCAATGAAAACCAAGTATTGGTTATCACCCCTTCTACCAGGCTCACATAGGGCAATACTTTGTCAGGATTATACTCAACCTTACCAGACAAGCGCCTTGATTCGACCATAGGAGCCATTTTTACTTTGGCAAGATCGATACGCTCTCGGAGTGTGGCAGGTATGCAATAAGTTTCTTTTGGTGACTCTTCTACTTCGGTTTTGGAGCTACAGGCTGAAATAATACATATCAAAACCGGAACTAACCAAACTACTTTCCAAATGTGATGGTACTTTATATACATATTAATGCAAGGATTACATTCACTACTTTTATTCCAATTCTGATCCTACAGCAAATTTTAGTTCCTCAAAATTAATTATGAGTTCACGCTTTGCCTCAAGTATATTTTTCTTTGTGGTTAAGTAGGCATCTAAGAAATCAAGAAACTCCAACATGCCTACATTTCGATTAATGAAATTTGAGGTATAGCTGCCCAACATTTGATCGAGCTCCGACTCATAATCGGGTTCTACAGATTGATATAAATCGAAGCTGGCACTTAATCTTAAAAAAGCTTGAATGACCTCAGCCTCAACATGTCGCTGTTTTTCTTGCTGCAAAAAGCCAGCTTTTTCCATCCCTATTTGAGCATATTTGATATTACCCTGATTGCGATTGAACAGCGGTAAGTCAATGCCAATGCCGAAGCCAATAAAGTTGTATAGAAAATTTCCACCTCTATCATAACCGGCCTTTAAAGCAAGATCTGGAACCCGGTTAGCTCTTTCATAAGCGAATAATTTTTCAAACTGATCAGATTCAAGTCCTGAAACCAACAGATCTGGTCTTTTTTCATTGGCCTTACTAAGTAATTCAGCAAGTTGATATTGCTCAGGATTATAAATTTCCGGTTGCAGATCTTCATCTTCGATCAGCAGATAAGTATCTGAGGGCAAAGCAAGTAGTACCACCAATTCTTTTTGCAGCTCGTAAATCTCTTTTTGCATAGCGGCTTGTTCATGGCGTAGTTCTATGACCAAAGCTTTTAATCTTACCACTTCTGCTCGCTCGATATTACCTGTGGATAATTGCCTTTGATAAGCTCTAAGCAATTGTTGAGTTTCACTAATCTGCCTGCCAAATACCGTCTGAAAGTTTTGGAGGTATTGTAATTGAGTTAGGGAATTGCGCAATTCTACTTTGAGATTTCGCAAAAGTTCTTCATAGTATACACTGGCAATTTCTTTGCCTATATTTTCAAATGCCACCAATTTCCGGCGTTTACCTGCCGTAAGCAATACCTGCTCCAGTTCGATGGAAACTTGTCTATTTCTACCAAAACTATCACCAAACAATGGCGGTAGCTCCTCACCCATGCTCAATTGTTTCGGAGTTGCCCAAAGGTTTACTTCATCAATTGATAAAGAAGGATTAGGCCAAAGTTTGGCTTGAATAACCATAGCTTCTGCCTGCTCTACATTGAGTTTTTCGGCAATTAAAGAAAGGTTTTTTTGAATAAAGATTTGTTCGGCTTGCTGCCTGCTCAATAAAAGTGTATCGGCAGCGTCTGTGTTTTCACTTACACAAAGCATACAACATAAGGCCAGCGACCCTCCAAATAAAACATCCCTTACCCTCATAGATACTTTAAAAAATGCGCTGCAAAGGTATAGTGCTAGAATTATAGCCAGCTTAGACCAATATTAGAAGTAGATTATAGCCATATTAAAAAAAGATAAGAATTGTTCTTAGTATTTGTATTAGATGAGGTCAATTAAAAAACCAAAGTGACTTGGGTGCCATTTTCATTATTACTATCTATATGCATTTGTGTTTGACAATACTCAACTATTTGCTGAGTAAGTGACAAACCTATACCATGACCAGGAATATGTCTAATATTAGAACCTCTGTAAAACAGTTCGAAAACATTATCAATGTCATCATCTGGAATACCAGGGCCATTATCTTTTACCACTATAGCCGGGCGACCTTCTTTAATGCTAATTACAATCTCAGGATTTTCATTCTGACTATATTTGGTGGCATTGTCTATAATATTTAGTAAAGCAGTCGCCAGCAAATCTCGATGAGAAGAAACAACCAGAAGATTTTCATTGTCCAATTCGACATTCAACGTAGTATGCACAATAGAATCAGGGTATTTTATTTTTAGTTTTTCGAGCACTTCCCAAACCAACTCGTCGATTCTAAATGTGGCTGAGGCAAACCTTTGATTTTGTGTATTCAATCCACTCATTAGTAGCAGACTTTCAATCACAGACTTCAAACTGGAAGTATCGCGCACAATTTTTCTCAATACTTTTTTATAATCTGATTGCTCCCTCTCAAGACTTACCTCTGCCACACCAATAATCGCTGTAAGAGGGGTTTTGAGTTCATGAGATATGTTTTTTATAACACTTTTTTGATTATCAACTTCGCGCTCTATTCTATCTAAAAATGTATTTATAGTAGCACTGAGCTCCGAAAGTTCATCTTTCGTATTTTTATTGAGTGGTACCCTATCATGAAGGTTTTCGGTAGATATGGTATTTACACGGTGTAAAAGTTCTGAAAAAGGCTTAAATGTCTTTTTGGCAACCAATAGATTAAAAATGTAATTAATGGTTAGGCCCAGAATAAAAAAAAGGATCAATAAATACCCAAGATTTTGAATATGCTCAAGCCCTTGATGATTGATGCCAGAAACGATAATTACAAAATCGCCCTGATTGTCCTCATAGAATATCCCTGAAAATTGCCTTTCGCCAACTCTAAAGTTTGTTTTGCCCTCATTTCTTATTTTTTCAATGGCATGGTTCCCTACAGGAAATTCAGGATCAAAATCAATAAATGCATGAGAAGATGTAGAATCGTAAATCTGAATTTGTTCATCATCGAGAGACTGCAAATATTTTTGTTCGTACTCATAATAATGCCGCTTGCTCAGCTCATCCTTTTCCAGAAATATAAACGCAGTAACCAATGCTCGTTCATCGAGCCGTCTAAAATACTGTTGCAAGGTAAATAATCTGAAAAAATAAAAAGTGCCCATAAATATTGTCAATAGTGTAATAGCACAAACCAATGTAGAGCGTAGGGCAAGTTTTCTTTTAAGATTCATCTTTCTTACTTTTTAGCATATATCCTCTACCTTTGATGGTATGAATGAGTTTCATTTCAAAGTCCTTATCAACCTTGTTTCTCAGGTAGTTTATGTATACATCTACCACATTTGTATTGGTACTAAAATGAATATCCCAAACGGCTTCGGCAATGTCAGTTCTGGTAAGTACTCGCTCACGGTTTCGCATCAAAAACAATAGTAAGCTCATTTCTCGCGGTGTGAGCTCAATTTCTCTTCCTTCTCTTTTCACTACATTCAAATCGGGATCGACTTCCAGGTCGGCATATCGGTTATCTTCAAAAATTCCTTTCTCTAATTGCTTTCGGCGTAATTGCGCATTTACTCGAGCCATCAATTCTCTAAAATGGAATGGCTTGGCCATAAAATCGTCGGCTCCAGCCTCTAATCCTTTGATTTTTTCTTCATAATCACTCAAGGCACTAAGTATTATAATAATCGATTTTATATTGCGCAAGCGGGTAATTTTACAAACTTCAAAACCATCGATACCTGGAATCATAATATCCAAAATCACAACATCGTAGTTATTAGCATTTATTTTTTCAATAGCTTCAAATCCTGAGGCTACATCATCGACCAGAAAACCCTTTTCAGTAAGCCCTTCTTTTATAAAGGATGAAACACGGCTATCATCTTCAACAAGGAGAAACTTTATCATAGTATTTGCTTTTTGCTGATCCCAAAAATAAACAACTGGAAACATCCCAATCCATCTATCAATGATTATTGAGCAATATTACATTTTTTGATTTCCATTTCAAGACAAAGATAAAAACAAGAATTTATCTAATGAGAAGCTACTATTTTGCAAACAATTGTCAAAAAATCAGATAATTCATGTCATTATGTCTTTATATTCTAAACAAACCTTAATATACTGCCACAAAGTCATGGTATTTTTTAGATTTATGCACTGGCATTATTTTAGAATAGCAGTGTTTAAATTTTAAACAAACGTAAAATAAACTTAAACACTCAATATCATGGCACTATTAAAATTTGTAAACAATGGTTTTAAAAACGAAGTGGATCAGCTTTTAAACCAATTTGGAAATGAATACGCTCAGAACCTGGCTATCAGGCCTACTGTAGATGTCGCAGAAACTGAGAAGCAATACCATCTTTTCATTGAACTTCCTGGTGTAAAAAAAGAAGACATTGAAGTACAGATAGACAATAACACCTTGACGATAACTGCTAAAAGAAATAGACCAGAATTGGCTGAGCAAGTTAAATGGCATAGATCTGAGTCACATGTCGGAAATTACGAAAAGAGTTTCAATATATCTGACAATTTAATGACCAACAATATTGAAACACGTTTTGAAAATGGCATCTTGAAACTTGACTTTACAAAAAAAGTGGAAAAGCCATTTAAGAAGACCATAAAAATATCCTAAGTGTTTTGCTCAATAATGTGAGCGTAAAAGGAAAACAATCTCATTTGAATAACTATTGATGTTGAAGGTGGCCAAAAGTCACCTTTTTCCGTTAATTTTTGTTAAATGGGTATCTTAATGAATAGTATGGCGTTATTTTAGTTGCTAAATGATTCCAAACAGATTCAAACAGATAAATTAATATAATTAAACAACAGAAATATGAGCAATAAGCAATTCTTCGGAGGCATTCTTCTTTCAGCAGTTATTGGAGGACTTATAGCTTTAGGGGGCTATAAACTAGTAGTTAAAGATCAAAAACTTCCGTATCAAACGATTGAAGATCAACAAGCCTACAAATTCACCTCAAATTTACTTGAAGATACCGCCAGGTTTGTAGTACCAGATGGACTTAACTTTGTGTATGCAGCTGAGATGGTAACTCCTGGCGTTGTACACATCAAATCAACCATTACTACACCAAAGGAAGGTCAAGGTGGCCCTAGCCATCCATTTGAAGATATGTTTAGAGATTTCTTTGGCGATGTACCGCATGACCGAAGAGGAGGCAATCGTCCCTCAAGATCATTTGGGTCAGGGGTGATTATCACACCTGATGGATATATTATTACCAACAACCACGTGATTGAAAATGCGGATGAACTTGAAGTTACCCTTCACGATAACAGAAATTACAAAGCCAAACTAATTGGAACTGACCCAAATACTGACCTGGCATTAATCAAAATTGATGAAAGTAATCTGCCATTTATAAAATTTGGTGATTCTGATGGCGTAAAAGTTGGAGAGTGGGTTCTTGCCGTGGGCAATCCGTTTGATCTAACTTCTACTGTTACAGCTGGTATAGTAAGTGCCAAAGGAAGAAACATCAACATCATTCGGGGCCGAGAATATGGTATTGAATCATTTATTCAAACTGATGCAGCAGTAAACCCGGGAAATAGTGGCGGTGCTTTGGTTAACTTACGCGGACAGCTAATAGGCATAAACACTGCCATAGCTACGCCCACAGGCTCCTACGCAGGTTATTCTTTTGCAGTTCCGGTAAGCATTGCGAAGAAAGTAGTTGAAGACATTAAAGAATTTGGTGTTGTGCAAAGAGCTTTACTAGGTGTGGGTATTGCCAATGTAAATGACCCAAGAATAAAAGACCGTAATATACAAGATCTGGTCGGTGTATTCGTAATGTCAGTAAACCAAGGAAGTGCAGCGGATGAAGCTGGTATAAGAGAAGGTGACATTATCGTAAAAATTAATAATGTGACAGTAAATACAGTAGCTGAGCTACAGGATCAGGTGGCCAGACACCGACCTGGTGACGAAATATCGGTAAGTTATAAACGCGATGGTAAGGTAAAAGATGCCAATGTGGTGCTTAAAAATATGATGAATGATATGAAAATCGTTCAGCGAAACGAAAGCGTTTCCATTGAGGGTAGCACTTTTGCAAACATAACTGATGCCGAAAAAGAAAAATTTGAATTAGAAGGCGGCGTAAAACTTGAGAAATTGGGTGAAGGTAAATGGAAAAATGCTGGTGTACGCAGCGGTTATATTATTACTTCAATCGACAAACGCGCTATTGAAAATGTAAATGATTTGGTAGCTACTTTAAGAAACAAATCAGGAGGTATACTTATATCAGGAGTATATCCTAATGGAGAAGAGGCATATTATGGCATAGGCTGGTAATGTCCTATAATTAAAATAATAAACCAAAGGCCATCATAATCTGATGGCCTTTAGTTTTTCTGCATACTTTCAAAAACTCAATGATTTTTTTTAGTAATCAATGTTTTTAATTAATAATTACAATGACCAACCACTGCGATATTCACGCTTTACGTAGGCATTAGCAGGTTCGTAATTGGTAATTTTCATGTTTTTACCATCCCATAAAAGTTTCTTTCTTCCATCGAAAGTGTGTCTGCCACGACTATCTTCGCCTGTAGCCGTTTGGTAAGAACGAATGGCCAGATTGCCCATCAATACTGTTTCATTTAATGGACCGCTGTAGTCGAACGAAGAAGTTAATGCTTTATGCTCCTTACTATTAAAACCTGCCTTACATGCCTCTACCCATAAAGTCTGGTGCCCGTATTCTGGTAATTTCAAATGTTTATTTTTCGATTCAAAATTTTCAGACATGGTGATCTTCTCACCTGAGTTGAGGTATAATTGTGGTCGAAGTCCATATACGCCACAAGTCATAATTCCTTTTTCACCGATCATGACTGCACCATTGGCGTTGCCGGGTTCTCCAAGAAAATCATCAGGTGGAATTAAGTCTGGATAATGTGGTCTGATCCCACCATCACTCCAAATTAGTTTTACTTTGGATTTGTTTCTTTCATTGGCAGGGAAACCAATTTGAACGAATGAAGACGGTGGGCATCCTTCAGGAATATATTCTGCATCCCAATCTTTAATAAATACCTGACCAACACTACACTCTACATCGGTTGGATAGCCCAGTTGCAGTACTCTAAATGGCGGATCAATAATATGGCAACCCATATCGCCCAACGCACCTGCACCAAAATTCCACCAGCCTCTCCACTTAAATGGATGATATAATGGATGGTAGTCAACATATTCTGCCGGACCAACAAACAAATCCCAATCTTTAGCTGACATAGATCCTGGCAATGGCTGTCCTTCTGTAGGAAAAGGTATACCTTGCGGCCACACTGGTCGATTAGTCCAGCAATGTATGGTATGCACATTGCCGATCATTCCTTTATTGAACCATTCGATCATTTGCTCCTGCCCAGGGTTTGACGCTCCTTGATTTCCCATCTGAGTGACAATTTTATATTTACGGGCAGCTTCTGTAAGCACTCTGGTTTCATGGATGTTGTGCGTCAATGGCTTTTGCACATACACATGTATTCCCAGTTGCATGGCAGCCATAGCCGCAACGGCATGGGTATGATCCGGAGTAGAAATTGTCACGGCATCTATATCCTTTTGTTTACTCAGCATTTCTCTAAAATCGGCATAAACTTTAGCTTTAGGGAAGTTCTTAATAGAATCAGTCGCACGATTTTTATCCACATCACAAATGGCCACTACGTTTTCTGCGCCATTATTAAAGGCATTTTTTAAATCTGAGGTGCCCTTTCCACCAGCACCAATGGCTGCAATATTAAGTCTGTCACTAGGCGCTATGTAGCCCTTTCCGCCCAGCACATGTCGAGGTACAATATATACCCCGGCAGCTGAAACAGCAGCCTTTGTCATAAATGATCGTCTGTTCATACCAGCAGACTTCTCCTCCTTGTTATTCTGAAAATCTTTCATTTTTGGGTTTTTAAAAAAAATTAATAATCAATTCCTTAAGCGTCGATAATTTTACAACTTTCAGGTTTAGCTTCAAAAAAAGAAATGGTTTTATTTAACTAATTCTTACGAATTACTTTTTTAGACTTAGCACAAGTATTACATATTTCGGTAGTCTCATGCTTGAGTGGGATTTCTTATAAAGAATTTATCTATGACTAAACCGTCTTCGAAACTTTAAATTTTCATATTTCAACTTTAAATAATGATTTTAACACGTAAATTTTCTTTTAGCATAAATTATTGAAATATGAGAATGCAAGTAAGCCTTTAGCCTGGATTCAATATTACACCCCAAATTTTGTATAAAAGCTGATTTCACTTTTTGCACTAATTAACTATTGCACACTGAATTGATATCATTTGCAATTCTTCTTAGGTACACATTCTGTGGTCTACACAATCAAAATGGCTCTTTATTTAGAACTTGCTATTAAATTTCTGTTAAATGCCGCTATTTATATGACTTATCGAGATTATTTTCATTGTTTTGTGTTGATACCGAAAATCATTGGTAAGTGTGTTTGTCTATTTTACAAACCTGTTTTTGTATTCATTTAACCTGTTCTGCTTTCAAGTAAGAAAAATGAACAATTTATGGATTTATTCCCAAGTTATTTTCGATTTTTGAGATTCTAACAATTTCCGTATTCATGAACTAATGCTTTGATATTCAACACAAAGCAAGCAAACAATAGGTACATTCATGAATTTAACTGAATTTGAGTAATTAAAAAGAACTATTGACATGCCTTCTTTACTACCACTCAACAATGATCCATTAGGAAGAAAAAATGCTGCCCATTTGTTACGACGAGCGACTTTTGCTGTCGGTAAACAAGAAATAGATACATTCTCTGGCTATACCATCACACAAGCACTAGATGTACTTTTCGCACCGGCAGAGCTTCCAGAGCCACCCATTGATCCGGTTACGGGAGCTCCATGGGTAAATCCAAAAAGAAATGACGGCAATTCGGAAGAAAAGGATCTTATACCCTTTACGTTATCTTGGTGGACTGACAAAATGATGAATTCCGGGACTTCAGCCAGATGGCGGTTCACCTGGTATTTACACACACATTTTCCAACCATTCGATCCAGAATTCCCCATAGCACTGCCATTTATCATCAGCTCATGCTTTTTTGGCATTATTCACTTGGTAATATAAAAACCTTGAGTAAAAAATTGTGCTATGACAATGCTATGTTACGACACCTTGATGGAAGGTTAAATGATAAAGATAGACCCAATGAGAACTTCGCTAGAGAGTTTTTTGAACTTTTTACTGTAGGTAAGGGGCAACAAACCGGACCTGACGATTACTCTACATTTACCGAAGACGATGTAAAGGAAGCCTCAAGAGTACTATCCGGCTTTGGCTTAGACAATGACTATATCAATTATGACCCGGAAACTGGCGTGGCCATGGGCATATTGAAAGGCAACGACTTGCTTGCCACAAGACATGATGCTGGCACCAAAACTTTCAGCGAAGCATTTAATAATACAGTTATCGCTCCTGAGGAAATTATAAGTAATTCGGCTACCAAAGAAGCCACCATGCAAGAGCTGGATGATTTTATCGAAATGGTGTTCGCTCAAAAATCTACCGCTTTATTCATATGCCGCAAATTATATAGGTTCTATGCCTATTACAACATAACCGATAGCATTGAGCAAGACATAATCAGCCCCTTGGCTGATTACCTTTTGGAAAGTGATTATGAAATTGAACCTGTTTTGCGAAGGTTGTTATCCAGTCTTCATTTTTATGATGCTGACAACGCTACAGAAACCGATGATATAATTGGCGCTCAGATCAAGTCGCCACTTGAAATAATAGCTGGATCGATAAACTTTTTCAAAACTCCTTTGGCTGATCAAAATACCGATATTGAAAAATTTTATCAGATACATAGCAATTTCAGGCAAAAAATGGACTTACAGGGTCTTGAGTTTTTCGAGCCTTATGATGTATCTGGCTACGATGCCTATCATCAGGTGCCTGCTTATAATCGAAACTGGATTACACCAAACAACTTGGCACGCAGGTATCAGTTTGCTCAAGATCTGGTTCTTGGTACCGTAATTGGTGGCGACACTTTATTGTACAAAATGGATATTGTAGGATACGTGGACAACCCGGCGAACATAAGTGACCCTGAGGATGCCGAGGTGCTAGCCCGTGAAATTATAGAAAATTTGTTGCCAAGATCTATTACTCCTGAGCGGTTTGATCACTTCTTTAGAGATATACTGCTTGATACGCTTTCCGTGATTAATTGGAGATTCGAATGGCAAAATTACAAGAACACCGGTGATGATAGCAATGTACGGGTTCAACTAGAAAATTTCATGTTGGCACTTATGCAGTCTCCTGAATATCAGTTAATGTAAAATAAAACATACTATAGTCTTGAAATTTCAGGCTAAATATTAGCCAAAAAAAGCTTTCGGGCATCTATTATAGATTTAATGCAAAGCCTTTAGAAAAGCAAAGCATTTGACCAATGATAAAAAATATTTACTCATGAAAAGACGAGGATTTCTTAAAAAGCTCCCGGCTATTGCAGGTTCATCTTTCTTTTTGAATGGATTAGCTATGAATACCATGGCGGGCTCCGGAGCACTACAGCATATAGCTCGCTCAGCTGCCAATACTGATAGAGTACTGGTACTCATTCAGCTACATGGTGGTAATGATGGCCTTAATACAACTATACCACTCGATCAATACGCACTATACCAAAACCTTAGGCCTAATATAGCCATTCCAAATAGTGGATCGAGGAAGGCTATTACCTTGGATAGTACCCAACCGGGCAATCGCATTATGGGACTTCATCCTGACATGATGGATCTCAAAGGGATGTACGATCAGGGAAAAATGGCCGTAGTACAAGGTGTGGGATATGAAAACATGAATGGTTCTCATTTTCGCAGTCGCGATATTTGGTATATGGGTGGAAATTACGACCAGCATTTAGACTCTGGCTGGATGGGTCGTTATTTAAACAACGATTACCCCGGTTTTCCTGAAGATTACCCAAACGATGCCAATCCAGACCCTCCTGCCCTAGAAATCGGCAACACTGTATCTCTGGCTTTTCACCGGGCAAATGGCATACCTATGTCGATTGCCGTTCAAAATCCGGAACAGTTTTATAATTTGGTAACGAGTGTTGGAGGCGAACCACCTGAAAGTATCGCCAATACCTACTATGGTCATGAGCTGAAGTGGATAATGGATATTGAAGAGAAATCAAATCAATATGCAGGTAGGCTTAAAGATGTATATGAAAATGGCAGCAATAGTCAGACGACCTATCCTGAATTGTATCCTTTCAAT
>DAIQNU010000061.1:0-13177 GCA_036788235.1 Cyclobacteriaceae bacterium | reverse complement strand
AAAGCTGGTTTAACAATTCGGTATTAATGACAAAAATATCAAGTAGTTATTTAGTTTAATTTTAATTGAATTATTTTGTTTAATAAATTACGATAATCATTACACAAATGGATTTTTAATCAAATTTTGTCATTAAATCGAGGGTTTAATTATTTAATTGGTTTATTTTAACAACTAAATTGTAAGTTATACGTTTGTTATTACGTTATAAAACCGAAACTTAGTCTTTAGAGCAATTAAGCATTTTTTTAATGTCAGCATAATACAAACAACCGCATAAGCCATATGAATGAATATATGATACACATTAAACTGCTGGCTACTCATGGCGCAGACATCATGCTTAAATACCCCGCCCAACGAACCATAATCAATTACCTAATGAGTATTGGGAAGCTAAGTAGCTATGTTGCATCGGTTGATCGTACCAGATTATGGCTAACCATGAATGCCAGTTCCAAAGAGGAAGTGATAAGCATACTTCAAAAGTTCCCGATACATCAAAATATTGATTACGAAATTCATCAATTAACTATTAATGAGCACAGTAACGCCTTAGTGCCTGGTTTTTCTACCAATTAATTGTCGTTTTAGTTTATCTATTTCTTTAGCAAAAAAACTGAATTGCTCCAAAACACTACTTCATTTGTTGCTTACGGCCTTCCTTCGTCTGTGCAATTCCATATTTTTAATTATTTGTGATAAAAAATCTATAGTGTTTCTTCTGAAATCCGGTTATTCATTGTGTAATTTACTGGCATGTATTCTCTACTTCAGTTAAAAAGCATTTGTAATGGCCAAATAATTCAAAACGGCGAAAATCAGCGTATAAAACACTTTTTTACTGATAGCCGTCAAGCCATAATTAGCCATGATGCCGTGTTTGTAGCCATCAAAGGCCCCAACCACGACGGTCATCAATTTATACCTGAACTATATGCAGCTGGCTTAAGGAATTTCATTATTGAACATTGCAAAATGGTTCATTTCGAAATGATGGACAAAGCTAGTTTTATACAAGTGGAAAGTGGCTTGCAAGCTTTGCAAGAAATAGCAAAAGCGCATCGTTGTCAATTTTCTACAAAGGTAATTGCTATTACGGGCAGCAATGGCAAAACCATAGTGAAAGAGTGGCTGGGACAACTGCTTTCGCCACTTTTTTCCTTGACTAAAAGTCCAAAAAGTTATAATTCGCAACTCGGCGTTCCCTTATCGGTTCTATTACTACAAGAAGAACATGACCTGGCTATATTCGAGGCTGGAATCTCACAAAAGGGCGAAATGCAAAAGCTTTCAGAAATCATTCAGCCTTCATTGGGTATTTTTACGAACATTGGTTCCGCGCATGATTTGGGCTTTGAAAACCGCACTGAAAAGATCAATGAAAAATTACTATTGTTTAAATCGGTTAAAAAACTCATCTATTGCAAAGATTGCGCTGAAATCGATAAAGTAATAATCCAGCAAAAATTCCCATCATTTACATGGGGTTCCCACGCAGATGCAGATGTTAAAATCATAAATCAGCAAATAGACAAAAGATCAACCTGGATATCACTGGCATATCGCTCCATTCAGAAAGAAATCAAACTGCCTTTTGCAGATGCGGCCAATATAGAAAACGCCATGCATTGCCTGGCCATTCTTTTATATTTGGAAATTCCATTAGAAGATATTGAAGTCGCCATACAATCACTTAAAAATATTGATATGCGACTTGAAATGGTTGATGGAATCAACAATTGTCGATTGATAGACGATTCTTACAATAATGACATTGCTGGTTTGCGCACAGGTATAGATTTTATGCTGCAGCAAAACCTTGGTTCTCCTAAAACCGTCATTCTTTCAGATATTCTTCAAAGTGGCCTTGAAGCTTCGGTTTTGTACCAAATGGTTTCGACCTTAATGAAACAAAAAGGCATTGAAAAGTTTATTGGCATTGGTACAGATCTTTGTAAACATAGCCATTGCTTTGCGGCAAATAGTTCTTTTTTTGAAAGCACTGATGATTTCCTGAATTATTTTGAAACAGACAATTTTAGAGATGAAGACATCCTTATAAAAGGAGCAAGACCTTTTGCTTTTGAGCGTATTGTAAAGAGGCTTCAAAAAAAACATCATGGAACTGTACTTGAAGTTAATCTGGATGCATTACTGCACAATTTGAATTTTTATCGAGGTAGGTTGCAGGCTGGTACAAAGCTGATGGTAATGGTAAAGGCGATGGCTTATGGGGCTGGAGGGCATCAAATTGCTTCATTTCTGCAATACCACAGAGTTGATTATCTGGCAGTGGCTTATGTTGATGAAGGCGAAGAATTAAGAAAGCACGGGGTTAGTCTTCCAATAATGGTTTTGAATGTACAATCCGATCAATTTGAAAAAATAATTCAGGCTAGGCTTGAGCCTGAAATTTACAGTATTGATCAATTAGAAAGTCTGGCCGGTTATTTACAAGAAAACAATCAAAAGACTAGAATTCATTTGAAGGTTGACACAGGAATGCACCGATTGGGCTTGGAACTCAAAGATATTGCTGAATTGATGCGTATTCTTAAAGCACAAACTTATATTAACATCGCAAGTATTTTTTCGCATCTATCGGGGGCAGATGAATCAATTCATGATGCATATACAATTGAGCAAATAAATAAATTTGAACTGATTTTTAAGACTATTTGTAATGGCATTGGGTATAAACCATTTAAACACATACTAAATTCTGCCGGAATATTGCGGTTTCCTCAATATCAATACGATATGGTTCGACTGGGAATAGGGCTATATGGATATGATTCCAGCCAGGAAAGCCAAGTCAAACTCCGGCCTGTAAGTACACTTAAAACTACCATATCGCAGATCAGGCAAATTGAAGCTGGAGCAACAGTTGGCTATGGGCGCAAAGGAAGCATTTTAACTAACAGCCAAATTGCAACCATCGCCATCGGGTACGCCGATGGATACTTAAGGGCTTTTGGAAATGGTAAAATGTATGTGAATATCAATGGAAATAAAGCACTTGTAGTTGGCAATGTATGCATGGATATGACTATGGTAGATGTTACGGGCGTCTCATGCAAAGAAGGAGATGAAGTAATCATATTCGGCGAAGACCCAACTATTTACGATCTTGCTCGTGCTATAGACACCATACCTTATGAAATACTTACAAATATCAAGGATCGGGTAAAACGGGTTTACTATTCAGCTTAAATAACCCAGGGATTACAATTTCAATGTCACCTCTTCATAGTGATCTACTGGCACACTAAAATTTAGTCCGTAAACCTTCACCTTTATTTTTCCTTTAAAATGGAGGGTTTTCGTATCTCCACTCATCATACTAAGGGCAGAGGTAATGGAATTTACCTGAAGATCCTTCAAAGGTATTTTTATATCAATTGGCAATGAAAAATCTTGCATACCTTTAGCGACCACATTGAACTCTTGCTCTACGGTGGTAATCTTGTTGCCATCTACAGCTACGTCCATGATAATATCCCTAATGTTGATAGATGTTTTGTTAGGGTTATAAAACAATGCTTCACCTTTGATATTGGCAGAAGTAAATCCAGCTAATTGCACTTTAAGATCCTTAATTTCTTTGAATTCGGGAGAAATTGGTGTTTTACAAGAAAACAAACTCACAGAAAAAACCAACCAAACTATACTCCAACTACGCTTATTCATAGATATCATATTAATTATTATATATCAGTTTTTGTCAATATACTTAAACATTTACTTTCTTAATTTATTGTAAGGGCGCAAAAAAAGGCAGGAGGTTGTGCCCTGCCTTTACATCAAAAATTCATTCTTATTTAGCTTCCTTTATCTCAAATTCAAATGAAATGTATTCCCATTCAAATTTCAATGTTCCGTTTTTATTCAAATGAAATTTAAGTTGCTCAGCAATTTCTATCTCTTTTTTAGTTTTCACCTCAAAGCGGTGAATATCCTGAGCTTCATCATAATTGTAAGCGCCCCATTGATCCCAGGTTTTATTTAAAATGACTGTCCACGAACTGCCCTTTTTAGGTATGGTAAACAAGGCGTATTTACCTGCGGGAATAGTCTTGCCGTCAATTATCATAGGTTTCGAAAGCTCAAGCACCGTTGCATTATTTGCTCCGGTACGCCAGACTTCATCATATTTTACCAGATTTCCCCAGATTTGCCTATCTCTTACGGAAGGGCTGAAATACTTTATTTTGACCGTAGCCTTTCCTATTTTGGCACTGGTTGAGTCAGGTAGGCTTTTGGCATTTTGTGCCATTCCATATTGAGGCAAAAGCAAAAGTGCTGCAAAAACAAAAAATAGCAGACTTGTCCATTTTTGATACTTTGTTTTCATAATTATTGAGTTTAAATCAAATGATTTTACGAGAAAATTCTCATGGTAGTCAAGCAAATTACGAATTAAAATCGAACTGGATCACCTATCTAAAACCTGCATACGATGGGCGTCGAGCTTAATAAAAATAAACAGTAAAATTGTGAACGCCCAAAGTGATGAACCTCCATATGAAATGTAAGGCAAGGGAATACCAATGACTGGAAAGAGGCCAATAGTCATGCCAATGTTGACAAAATAATGAAAGAAAATAATGGATGCTACTGAATACCCATAAATTCTGGCGAATTTAGATTTTTGTCGTTCTGCAATATAAATCAGTCGAAATAACAGGCTTAAAAATAAACCCAATAACAAAACACTACCAAACCATCCATGCTCCTCGCCCAGTGTGCAAAAAATAAAGTCAGTGCTCTGCTCAGGTACAAAATCGAACTTAGTTTGTGTGCCTTTCAAAAAACCTTTGCCCCATACACCCCCAGATCCAATGGCAATTTTTGATTGTGTAACATTCCATCCATACCCTAATGGATCAGCCTCTGGATTGATCAAGGCCTTAACCCTATTTTGTTGGTGAGGCTTGAGTGCATTGTCTATGAAATAATCTACACTGACAATGATGGCTATAACAAGTGCCATGGAGGCTAGTATGGTAACAATGCGTCGAGTAGTCTTTTTACCAATAGCTATTAAAAGACCACCCGCTACCAATATTATTACATATAAATAGATTTCGTGTACCAGTAGTGTAAGTACAAATATTGCGAATGCCGACAACCCAAGAACAATTACATGTGGCCAAAAGCCTTCGCGATAAAACATGATCACAAAAGCACCGAATACCAATGCGGTACCCGTATCGCCTTGCAACATAATAAGCAAAAACGGAATACCGAGTATGCCAGCAACAAACAAAGCATCATTTAAACGCTCAAATTTAAAGCCTGATCTGCTCATGAACTTGCCCAATGCCAATGCAGTTGCAAACTTTGCGAATTCTGCGGGCTGTAATCTAAAACTCCCTACTTCAAACCACGACTTAGAACCAGCTACTTCCCTACCAGCCACCAAAACCAAAATGAGCAAAAGCATGATGACTACATAAATAACGTAGGCGAATGTATCGTAAAATCTAAAATCTACTGATAGTATGATGAGTATGAGTATCACCCCAAGTCCGATCCATAAAATTTGCTTTCCGGAGTTTGTGCTTAAGTCAAAAATCCCTTTATGTGTTTCTTCATCATATACAGCAGCATAAATATTAAACAAACCAATCAATATCAGCCCTATATATATAAAGACCAATATCCAGTCAACTTGATTTACTATTTTACCGCTATCTCTCACTGCTAATAAATAAAGTGGCCCTTTAAAGCAAATTCTTCCATATACTTACGATTCACTTCGCCCGTAAGGTATTTTTCTATCATGAGACCAGCAATAGAAGCCGCTGCTCTGGCTCCTTGACCTGCATTCTGCACATAAACTGATATAGCAATCTTAGGATTATCCTTAGGTGCGTAGGCTATAAATACCGAATGATCTTCACCATGCGGATTTTGCGAAGTTCCAGTCTTACCGCAAACAATTATACCGGGTATTCTTGCTCTGAAACCCGTACCTTCATTTATTACCATTTCCATGGCATCGGCTACCGGTGCAAAATGAACAGAATCGATGCCTACATAATTTTTCTGCAAATATTCTTGTCTGGGTTTTCCTTCATCTCCAATAGATTTCACAATATGTGGTCTGATATACCAACCCTTATTGGCGATTATAGCTGTATAGTTGGCCATTTGCAAGGGACTGGTCAAAATCTCTCCCTGACCTATACTCACTGAGTTAATTGTCGACCACTTCCAGCGATATTGGCCATATATTCGATCGTAATATTCGGGAGTTGGAATTTTTCCTCCTTTTTCATTGGGAATATCTATCCCCAATGTTGTACCTAATCCAAATTTTGTGAGATAATCATTCCACTTTCGAAGACCAATATTAGAATCAATAAATGTATTAGGATTTACGTCTTGATTTATGATCCTTCTAAAAACAATATAAAAATAGTTATTAGAGGATTTTTGAATGGCTTTTTTTACGTCATAATAACCCGGGGGCGCATGATCACCAACCAGACCACCGGGGCAATGTATTTGTTCATTGGCTCTAATTACACCCTCTTGCATGCCAATAAGCGCCTGTAAAGGTTTAAAAGTAGAGCCAGGAGGATAAACGGACATGATGGCTCGGTTATACAAAGGTGTGAGTGAATCGAGGGTTAGTTGCTGAAAATTCTTACTGAACTCACGGCCACTCAACATTTGCGGATTATAAGAAGGACTCGAAATTAATGAAAGAATTTCACCAGTAGAAGGTTCAATAGCCACCACTGAACCAGCCTTGCCTTCCATGAGCTGTTCACCATATTTCTGTAAGTTGTAATCAATGGTTGTCACTAAATTTTTTCCGGGTAATGCCAAAGTATCAAATTTCCCATCTTTGAAATTGCCCTTATCAATACCACGTACATTGACCATCTTAAATTTTACACCCTTACGTCCACGCAATTCCGGCTCATAAGTAGATTCGATGCCACTGATGCCAATATAATCGCCCTGCCTATAGTACAAGGCAGAGTCCTTATCGAGCATTTGTCTATTAATTTCAGCTACATATCCCAATGCATTGGCCATGCCTCCAGTGGTGTATCCTCTAAGAATCCTAGGTTGCACATATAGTCCCGGGTAATCAACCAGGTAATCTTCAAACTTTGCCAGATCTTCTACCGAAAGCATTTTCATAAAAACGGAAGGTTGCACAGAGGAGTAGCCTTTTCTGCGCTTCATTTCCGTAAGGTTGGAATCGAATTGCTCCCGGGAAATGCCCACACGTTGGCAAAACAATGTTGTATCATCGATTCTAGCCTCACGGGTTACCATCATCAAATCAAAAACTGGTCTGTTGTGTACGATAAGATTCGAATCTCTGTCGTATATAAGTCCACGGAAAGGATAGTCGGTAATGCGCTGCATGACATTATACTCAGCAGCTTGCTTGTAAGTGCTATCTACGACTTGCAGATAGAATAGCTTGACCAAATAAATCAGGCTAACAAGTATGAAAACAAAAAGGATATAGTATTTTCTGCTCTCATTCATATGGCTCTTATATTTCTATAAAACAGGTATTGCACCAAAATAATTAGAAACGTATTGAAAAAAGTACTAATAAGTACTTTGCCTAATACCGTGAAAAACATGTGAAAACCACCAGCTTCAATATAGAACAACGCAAAATGATGTACAAATATGATAGGAAAGATATAAGTTATAAACCATTGAAATCCAAGCACCTTCAAAGCAGGTACCGAAACACTGTCATAACCTCCCCGCGGCGTAATTACATTTAGCCAATTAGGTCTTAAAAAAGCAATGAGCACACAAGCCGCACTATGTATGCCGAGTGTGTCGCTAAAAATATCTAATAAAAACCCAGTAATAAATGCTAAAAAAAGCACCGCCACTCTGCTGGCCTCTAAAGGTAGGAGCAGAATAAAGGCAACATATACAAAAGCAAAAGCTGACCTAAACAATATAAGCTCATTAAATAAAATAATCTGAGCTAGCAGATACAAGATCAGAATAATGGCTTGTAGTATATAGTTTCTGCTGTTCATTGTATAGGCAATTTACTTTCTAACTCATCGCGTTCTTCTTGTAGCGGATTTTTCACAATATATACATGCGATAGTGTATAGAAATTGTTGGACAGTCTGACTTTTATGTCATAGAAAGTTTCACTTTCTCTCAATTCAACTTCCTCGATGGTTCCGATCATTATATTTTCTGGAAATACAGCATTATATCCTGAGGTTAGAACGGTATCACCTGCCAACAATGGCACATGTCGTGGCACATACAGCAAATTTATAAATCTCGGATCACTTCCATTCCATTTAACAGTACAAAAGGTACCATCGCGTTTTATAATAGCCGAGGTCAATACGTCAACATTCAACAGCGATGATACTGTAGCAAATCGATCCGAAACTGTAAAGACCTTACCGACAATACCCGATGGACTTATAACGCCCATGCCGGCTTCGATGCCATGATCAGTGCCTTTGTTTATCGTTAAAAAATTGTGAAACTTCTGGATAGAATTGTTAATTACCCTTGCATTAATAAATTCGTAGGGAATCACTGGCATGTTGAATCTGGCAGTATCGTCAGCATTTTCTACAGTTACTACCTGCTGGGTAGTATATACTTGCTCTCTTAACCAGGCATTTTCTAAAGCCAAATCTTCATTGGCCTTGCTGAGGAAGAAATAATCGCGCACATTGCTGCGCCACTGATATATATTGCCTGAAACTTGATTGGATGTATAAAAATAAGCAGCGCTGTGGTACGGGTTGAAGCGTACCAATAAGAAAAAGGAGATAAACTCCAACATCAGGAATATGAGAAATGCCCTGTAATAGTGTATGAGTTGAAGTAACCTCCGCATCTATATTTCTCAGGTCATGAGTACACCCTTCATTTTATTCAGCATGGTAAGTGCTACACCTGTACCTCGTACCACAGCCCTTAGAGGGTCTTCAGCAATGTGCAAAGGCAATTTGGTTTTCATTGCCAATCTTTTGTCAAGCCCTCTTAACAAAGCTCCACCACCTGTAAGGTGAATACCATTGTCATAAATGTCAGCTGATAGTTCAGGGGGTGAAATTTCTAAGGCTTTCAATACAGCTTCTTCAATCTTAGAAACCGACTTATCGATAGCAAAAGCAATTTCTGAGTAAGAAATCTTTATTACCTTAGGTATACCAGTCATAAGGTCACGACCACGAATTTCATAATCGTCCGGTGGGTTATCAAGTTCGGTAAGGGCTGATCCTACTTCTATTTTTACTTTCTCGGCGGTGCGTTCACCAATCAACAAATTGTGTTGACGACGCATATAATCTAGTATGTCTCTGTTAAAAGTATCGCCGGCAACACGAATAGATTGATCGCATACAATTCCCGAAAGAGCAATCACGGCAATTTCAGTGGTACCACCACCAATATCTACTATCATTGATCCTACTGGTCTTTCAATATCAATACCTATACCAAGTGCTGCGGCAATGGGTTCGTGAATCATATAGACTTCTTTGGCACCGGCATGCTCTGCTGAGTCGCGTACAGCACGTTTTTCAACCTCAGTAATGCCCGAAGGAATACAAATGACCATACGATGAGAAGTAGGTATAAGTCTACTTTTAGTATCAATCATTTTGATCATACCACGAATCATATGCTCAGCAGCATGAAAGTCAGCAATCACACCGTCCTTAAGTGGACGTATGGTTTTAATGTTTTCATGTGTCTTTTCATGCATTTGCATAGCCTCTCTTCCAATTGCCAACACCTTGTTCGTATTTTTATCTATGGCAATGATCGAGGGTTCGTCGACGACTATCTTGTTTTTGTGTATAATTAGTGTATTTGCCGTGCCCAGGTCAATGGCAATATCACTGGAAAAAAAGTCTAAGAAACCCATATATTTTCTATCTCACTGAGAATTTTTAAAGATCTAATTATAAGAGAATTATTCTTGGCAATTTAATCATAACCTTGAACATTCTGGGTATATGTAATGAATTACAGTTTAATGCTTAAAATGCCTAATTCCTGTTAATACCATAGCCATTTCGTGGGCATCGCAGTAATCTATCGAATCCTTATCGCGTACCGAACCACCGGGCTGTATGACCGCTTTTATTCCTGCCTTACAAGCAATGTCTACACAATCTGAAAATGGGAAAAAGGCATCTGATGCCATAACAGCTCCTTCGAGTATAAATCCAAAATGTCTTGCTTTTTCAATGGCCTGCTTTAAAGCATCAACCCTTGAAGTTTGACCTACCCCGCTGGCCAGCAATTGACCTTTGTTTGCAAGTATAATCGTATTGGATTTGGTATGTTTACAAATTTTTGATGCAAACAATAGCGCTTCCACTTCTTCTTTGGTTGGCTTGCGTTTTGTCGCTGTTTTCAACAGTTCTTCACTATCTGTCACCAAATCTCTGTCTTGGGCGATAATACCATTTAGCAAGCTTTTAAACATCACTTTTGTCTTCAACCCTTGTTTCTGCACCAACAATATTCTGTTTTTCTTTTGCCTTAGCACATCTATAGCATTTTCACTAAATGATGGTGCAACTAATATTTCAAAAAACAACTTGTTGATTTCTTCTGCTGCCTCGGCATCTACTTCTTTGTTGGTTATAAGCACACCACCAAAAGCTGAAATGGTATCAGCTTCGAATGCTTTTGTATAAGCTTCTTGCACTGTTTCTCCAGTGGCACATCCACAAGCATTGGTGTGTTTTAGTATGGCAAATGCAGTATCATCTTCAAATTCTTCGATAAGACTTACCGCAGCATCTATATCCACCAGGTTGTTGTACGATATCTCTTTGCCATGCAATTGCTCAAACATATCATTGAACTTACCATAATAAAAACCCTTTTGATGTGGATTTTCACCATATCGAAGGGTCATTGTTTCCCTAGTGCTATTTTTAAACCCTTCTACTTTACCATCGCTGTTGAGGTATTGAAAAATGGCTGTATCATAATGAGAGCTTATATCAAAAGCTTTGGCTGCATAAAGTTGGCGTTGGTTTAAAGTGGTTTTGCAATCGTCTGCCGACAACAGTTCTGCCACATCATTGTACTGATCCATAGAGGATACAATAAGCACATCGTTGAAATTCTTTGCTGCAGCTCTGATCAGGGATATTCCACCTATGTCAATTTTTTCAATTATCTCATCATGTTCCGCCCCTGAGGCAAGTGTGGCCTCAAAAGGGTACAGATCAACCAACACCAAATCGATGGCAGGTATTTCGTACTGCTTCATTTCGCTGGTGTCAGATTCATTTTTTCTTCTACCCAAAATGCCACCAAAAACTTTTGGATGTAGTGTTTTAACCCTACCACCCAATATAGAAGGATAACCTGTAAGATCTTCTACCGCTGTAACGGGTATACCTAAATTTTCTATAAATGACTGTGTACCGCCTGTAGAGTACAGTTTTACACCGGCATTGTTTAATATGTGTAGTATCGGCTCCAGGTTATCTTTGTGATAAACAGAAATTAATGCCGACTTTATTTTAATTTTTGACATGGTCAAGACTTAAATTGAATGTGCAAAAGTATCATTTGATGTTTAATATTTCAATGTCAAATCAATAAAAGCCAACTTATGTGAAATAATCGCTTAAAAATGATTTTACTGACTTAAATGTTGAACGCATTGGAAAATAATTTCAGGATAATATTTATGCTCTAGGTGGTGAATACGTTCTGCTAGGCTTTCTGGGGTATCATCATTTTTCACTTCGCATCTGGCTTGAAAGATAATACTACCTTCATCATAATTTTCATTTACGTAATGTATAGTGATCCCGCTCTCTTTTTCCTGATTTTTTATGACTTCAGCATGAACATGATGTCCAAACATACCTTTTCCACCATATTTGGGCAAAAGCGCAGGATGTATGTTAACTATTCGCCCAGGGAAAGCTTCCACAAGCTTTTTTGGAAAAAGCCACATAAAGCCCGCTAAAACGATAAATCCGACCTGACAATTTTTTAATAGATTATCAATGGCATCATCTTCATAAAATTCGCTACGGTTAAAGGCAATAGCTGGTATCTCAAAGTTTAAAGCACGCTCGAGCACATAGGCATTCGCATTGTTGCTCAAAACCAAAGTAACTTCGGCAAGAGAACTATTTTTAAAATAACGTATAATAGCATCTGCATTGCTGCCATTGCCAGATGCAAAAATGGCTATGTTTATTTTTGATTGCATGAAGTGGGTGTTCAGAAAAATGCCATACTTAATATTCCAGCCAGCATGATTAATTTACAAAAATCACTTAAATTTTTAAACCTACTTTGGGTATCGGCTCTGTAAAGTAAGTAAATAAAATACAGTATGGGCATGGTAAGCAGTATAAAAAAATTATTTAAAATTGGATTGTGCAGGCGCAATGCCAAAAAGAAGAGCAGAAAAACGAAAAAAGCGATAAGAAAATAAAGCAATACTTTGGTTTTATGAATTCCCAAAATTACGGGCAATGTTCTACTTCCAAACCGTTCATCACCTCGCAAATCTTCAAGATCTTTTACAATTTCTCGAATGAGCGTAATAGAAAATGCAAATACTGCATAATTTAAAATTAAATTGACGTTGCTTTTGTAATAAAAAGCTACCACAACAAGCGCAAGGCCAGAAAGAAGCGATATAGTGAAATTGCCAACGAAGGCAATATGCTTTAGCCGATTAGAATATAGCCACAATAAAAATGCTGCAAAGAAATTGATGATTCCCACGCTAGTTGACAAGTAAAACCCAATGCCAATACCAATAAAATTGAGAAAAGAATGTGAAACCAATACCACACGCCTTTTTATCAATTTGCCAACAACCACGCGTTCTGGTTTATTTACGTAGTCAATCTTTACATCATAGTAGTCATTGATAATGTAGCCGGCAGCAGCTATTATTATGGTTGAACTCGACAACAAAAAAAGCTGGAAATCATACAACATATTCACCCAGTTTTCGGGGTAACCGGCAAGAAAAATGACTGCCATATATTGTGTAAGGCCAATCATCAGCAGGTTTGGAAAGCGCGTCAGCTTTAAAAACCCTTTAAAAGAAAACGTTTTTGCTCTTCGTCGCACCAATTTCCATTAATATTTTATGCCCAAAGTCGACCAGCCCACCATACTGTGCCATAATAACCTAGCT
>DAIQNU010000060.1:296-13186 GCA_036788235.1 Cyclobacteriaceae bacterium | reverse complement strand
GTTCTCTTCTAATTTTTGAAAAATGATCAGCACCAACACGGTAATTTAGGGAGAAGCTCTCAGAAAAGTCATACTTTAAAAATATATTACCAAAAGTCCTTTTTACATCTTCAGTTCTAAAGTTATTATTAATTACCCAGTAAGGATTATTTTCGCTAGGGTTAAAATTGATTTGACTAAAGGGATCATCAGTCTCAGCAAATGGATTTCCTTTTAAATTGTAAGAAGCTGGAGCATCAATCACTCCTTTTAATAAACTACCAAACCTATCTGCATCAGGAAAATCATTTACAGACAAATCGGAATAATTGATCGAAGCGCTCACAGTAAACCTCTTCGAGACGTTCAGTTGTCCATTTATTTTCATATTTACTCTTGTCATGTCCGTATTTTGAATTATGCCCAATTGTTTTGTATGACCAATGCCAATTGAAAAGTTACCCACATCGCTGCCATTTGCGAAAGTCAGGTTGTTGTTTATAGTTCTCCCTCGCTGATAAAAATCTCTTTGGTTGTCATACGCTGCCGCCTGTTCTTGCTCACCTCTTTGATTTGTATAGGTGCCCAATTCGCTAATTCTGGGGCCCCATGACGAAAAACTGTTAGGGTTAAAAACGCCATTAATACCTTGAGAAAATACTTTTTGTGTATTTGGTAAAAATGCTGCTTCATCTATATTGAAATGTGAATTGAAGGTAACTGTAGGTTTTCCGCTGGCGCCTTTGCCACTTTTTGTCGTAATAATTACCACACCATTAGCGGCTCGCAAACCATATAATGCTGAAGCGGCCTGACCTTTTAATATGTTGATATTATCAATATCATTAGGATTAAAATCCATTTGCCTGCGACCACCTGCCACAGGCATACCGTCTATGACGTACAAAGGAGCATTTGATCGCCTGAATGACCGGTGTCCTCTGATGATGATTTCAGGCGAATTACCTGGCATACCACTATTGAGATTGACAGCCACACCTGCGGCTTTACCTTGTAAGCCATTCAGAAGATTTGAATTACCTACAGCAACCAAATCTTTTCCATTAACCGCTTGGGTTGAATACACAAGTGTTTTCTTTTCTTTTTCAATTCCAAATGCAGTAGCAACTGTTTCATTCAAAGCGGTTTCATCAATTTTTAAGGATACATTGATTACTGATCTGCTATCGAGAATTTCTTCTTTACTTAAATATCCATAGGAGCTATAAACCAAAATAGTTTCGTTGCTTTGAACTTCTAGGTTATAATTCCCATTTACATCGGTAACTGTACCTATGTTGGTGCCCTTTATCAGAACATTTACACCTGATAGACCACCTGGAAAATCGGAGGAAGTTACCTGACCAGTAATGTTGATGGATTGCAATAATTTTTCATTATAAATTATAATTGGTTTTTCAGTAATATTACTTTTAGCAAAAATATATTTTGATTGTTCAGCCATTTTAATACCACCGATTTTGGCGAAAAGTGTGGTAGATACCAGCATGTGCAAGCACAAACCATAGATCCATGTCTTAACGATTTTATGAAAAAAGTTTAGAGAATTTATGTTCAAAGTCATCTGAATATATTGAAAGTGGCAATTAAGCTATTAACTTCTAAAAATAGTTTTATTCAACATAATTGGCATCAAATGCCTCAATAAATAACAAAAAAAAATCTGCAAAATTTTCAACGCTATTTTTCTTATATGATCATTATTTGCTCCAACTTAGTCACTTGAATGCGTGTTTGATTTTAAAAATTATTATTGTGCCAATAAACTTTTCGATGGTACTTCCTTAAAACCTGAACAGTCACTAATGATGCTGTAAAACTTTATTGTATAACTACCTTCTTACTTATAATTTGACCCTTCTCAATGAATCGAAAAATGTACACGCCAGCCGGATGCCCACTAAGATCTATAGTACCTTGGTTGAGGTCTGTATTAAACTGGACTTTTCTTCCGGTGATGTCGGTAATACTTAGCGATTCATAGGATCCTTTTACATAAAGATAGCCTTCACTCGGATTAGGATAAACATCGATTTTATGCATTTCAACTTCCGGCAATTGCGTGATTATGCCATCACCAAATACAGCCCTTATTAGCAAACTTCCTTTCACCACTATATTTTGTTCCCAAACACCTCTTGTATTAGAAAAAATCTCTTCAGAAGAATCTGTATTTTTATCAAGCCCTACATAGAAGAAATCACCTACAAACTGTTCATATCCAATATAAAATGTATCGGATACGGCTATTGGCCTGCTAAGTTGATACTCACCAAATTCGCTAAAAGTAGAAGGGGGTAATACAACGGTCTGTTGTTGATGAACTAAACTATTAAATTCACCATCAAGTTTATTCCATATTTTTAATCGAAATGGTTGGCCAGCTGAATTACCATACGTTCTGGGAACTTGTGGAAAGTGAATTTTTATAGCTCTCAGTATTCCTTGACCAGGAATAACAAACCGAACAGCCAGGTTGCCACCATTTTGGTTCATTCCTGCAATATACTCTGCGCCACCATCATCATATGCCAATTCTTTATCAAGAATTATCTGACTTCTTACGGTATCATTTACCCGGTAATCAATTTTTTCCTGAAAAATGCTATCACCCGATGATATCCAAAAAAGCGTTTCTAAATACAAGGAATCCTCCTCTAAGGGCAAATTATCAATATTTATTTTATTGGCTACGATTTGACGACGCTCAAATCCAAGTGGGTTTGGATTAAGTACCGTATTTGTATTCATTACATCCAATTCTTCACTTTGATCTGCATACTGGATTTTTGCTGTGTATTCTATGGGTTGCAGTAGTGCGTCCACGTTGTAAAAGTCTACAGTTGCCTGCCCTGTAAAATAATCAGGGTTCTCACGGAAAAACTCCATGGGTACAGCCGTATATTTCTTAAATGGTGAGCTGGGTAGCGAAGTCAATGCACGATCTTCATAAGCAAGATCGGTCTGGTTTCGGCTAGTATTTAAATAGATATAGTCGATATTCCAATTGTTGTATGGGCCTGATAACAAGCCAAATGACTGAAATCGAAATTGAAACCAGGGATGGAAGAACGCAGCATTGTGAATGGGTACTATTACCTGCGTAAATTCATTCGTTTCAGTTGTCTCAGCACCAGAAATCTTCCAAATGGTACGCCATTGATTTGCATTGTCTTTTACTTGTAGCCTTATAGAATCTGATGGGCTTGGGCGCGAACCGTGTCCTTCTTTTTGATAGAAAAAACTCAAAAACATAGTATTGCGTTGTGCCAATGCTATAGCAGAAAGGTCAATGAAGCGGCTGACAAGACTATCATTTCCACCTCTCGAAAGTAAAGATTGATTGTGCGGTATGGCAAGGTAGTTCCAGCCATCAAAAGAAGCTACATTTATGGTAGGTGGGTTTATGCCAATGCCAGGCGATATCAAAACATCATCGCAGCATAGCCATTTTTCAGGATCGGGTGTATTGACTACGGTAGAAAAGTCGTCCCAAAATGGCAGATAAATTTGAGTAGAATCAATATCATCCATGGTGCGCATGTTGTTCATCTGACTTACTCTGGCAGCAGGTAATTGATGAAGTTGCGCATATGCCCTGTCAACTTGAAAAAATGAGATAATTAGTACTAAAAATAAGGCTTCTTTACGCATCATTTATTCAGGGTCATTTTCAATCATCAAATCCTTCAAACTCGGGTCTTTCAATTCTTGTGTAAGACGAATGCTATCTTCTGCATTTTGGCTTGCCAACCACAGATCTACTTGTTCGCCCAAGCGAACGGTAGCACCTGAGCTTGGGTTTTGTCTTGTAATCATACCCGACCTGCCTTGCTGTAATGGGTCGCTGCCTTCCCCGGCAAAAGTGTCTTCCGATTCTTCCTGGTTTATCACCGAAACCATTATGAGCCCTATTCGTAATCCAGAGGCCTCCAGAAGAAATTGTGCCTCGTCCAGATCAAGTCCCACAAAGTTTGGCATGTCAAAGGTTCTGTTGCCTAAACCATCACCTACCTCAAGTTCAATTACAGATCCTTTAGGCACAAACTCACCCGCAGCAATTTCTTCACCTTCGTACAATTGTTTCAGCACGGCATTTTGCGCAAGGTCAGGAACATATTTTATTTGTCCGCGCAATAATCCATAGCTTCTTAAAACCAATTCTGCATTTTTTAACGAACCATCTATTAAATCAGGCATACGCACAGATTGGGGAACTTTGGCCTTTACAGTCAGGTAAATTTTCCTGTTTTCTTTAACATTTTCATTTGCTTTAGGAAATTGCTTGAGTATGGCAAGCGGTGGATAATCAGCAGAATAACCCGAATCTGAAACTTCATACCTTAACTTTCGAGATGCCAGATAATCATCCATTTCTTCCAGCGACATGCCTTCCAGATCGGGCACAGTTACTGTTTCACCATGATTGGTAGCGCTGGGTAAGTACAAAAAGAAAAATAATATGATCATGATAAACACAACCAAAACCATAAGCCCTAAATGTAAAAGTAAACCACGGATTGAGCTCTCTTTGAACCATGCGATTACATCGGCTTTTCTTTTACTTCTAACTCGTTTCTTTTCCATCAATAGTTAATTATTGGCCTGGTTAGGCTTTATCATAATTTGTTGCAAATTGAGATAGTCGGCGATTTTTCTCCAAAGCAAGATCGATAAGTTTGCTGATCAATTCGGTATATGCTATGCCTTTATTTTCCCAAAGCATAGGAAACATGCTCGCACTGGTAAACCCCGGTATAGTATTGATTTCGTTGATTAATACGCGGCCATCATCTGCCAAAAACACATCAACCCTTGAAAAGTCTTCACAACGACAGATCTTATAGGCCATTAAAGAATATTTTTTAACAGCCTCTGCTTGCTCTGCACTTATTTTTGCAGGAATAACGATCTCTATCGCTTTTTCATCCTGATATTTTGCCTCATAGGTATAAAAATCGTAATCTTTCAACAATATAATTTCTCCTGGTTCTGAAGCTACGGCACCAATATTACCAAGTATGGCACATTCCAGCTCTTTACCCTTTACAAAAGACTCGAATAAAACTTTATCACCATAGCGGAAACTTTCTTCTAATGCAGGTAAAAATTCATCGGCTGATTTTACTTTAGTAACGCCTACGGAAGAACCTAGCGCCGCCGACTTAATCATAAATGGAAGACCAAGGCTCGAACTAATATGCTCAAAAGTTATCGAATTTCTATCTTCAATATCATATGCCAGGTATTCAGCTACTGGTACACCTGCTGCTTGTAGCAATTTTTTGCTAATAATTTTATCCATTGAAATAGCCGAGCCGGTTACACCTGTACCTACCATGGGCATATCGCAGGATTTTAAGAGCCCTTGAATACTTCCATCTTCGCCATCGGTACCATGCAATACCGGGAATACTAAGTCCACGGCTATTTCTTGTTGATTGTTCAAGACTATAAAAGCAGGTTTTTGTGCATCGAGTTTCATGCCCAATGCTTTACCTTCTGAAAAATTGGCATCTACTTTTTCTGTCAAAAACCATTTCCCTGATTTGTCAATACCTATCAGAATAATGTCAAATCGGTCTTTATCTATGTATTTAACTACATTTACTGCCGAGCGAAGTGATATTTCATGTTCTACAGATCTACCACCAAAAAGAATGGCTATTTTTATTTTATGTTGCATATATGGTATTAATCAGCCTGCAAATTAACAATAAATACAAAAGAATTATTGCATTTTACTTTTCACATTTTTATTTGAGAACGATTCTTTTGGTTGTAGTGTAATCTTCGCCCACAATGTGTATCAAATACAACCCATCATTTTTATCAACCAAATCAAATTCATAAGATTGGTTTATGGTATTTGGGTAAAAAAGCTGTGATATGAATTTACCTGTCGAATCATAAATCGAAATCTGGACTTCCTGTCTTCGATCGTTATTGAACACAATTTGAAATCTTTTATCTTGACTTGGATTTGGAAAAACAACTACCTGATTTCTGCTTGGTCTGTTGATATTCCCAGGTCTGTTTAAAAACAATTCAACATCGTCAATATATAGATTATTGCCAAAAGCATTGCGAGCGACAAAGGCAAGTCTAATGTTACTCTTGCCAATGTAGGTAACAAGGTTTACAGTTTCACGACGCCATTCGCGTTCACCTGCCGGAACCCAATTGGAAGTAGAGCTTGCAGTGGCAAGATCCGTTCCTGATTTTTCGTATTCCGGGAAACCCCAGGTTTCTCCACAGTCTTCCGATACCAATAACCTTAATTGATCATTAAATATAGTATTGCTGGCATAAGCTAGGAAAAATTGTAAGGTTGCTTCATTAATGTCAGAAAAATCATAGACGGGGCTTACAAGCCAATCTTCGGAACCAACATTGGCGTAATTAAAAAAGTTCATATAAGCAGCACGATTATCGGCTTCTGTCCGGGGGGCATCCGTAATCTGCCATGTGGTTTGCCCATCAATATTTATAGTCTTCCAATTGGTAGATGCAAGGTTACTTTCTTCAAAATCTTCTCTAAAGGGGATAAAATCTGTAGTGCCATCAATTAAAATCACACGATTTAATGTATTATTGGCAGGGTTAATATCAATGACAGGTTCTAATATTCTGACTTCGTAAGAAATCAAATATTGGCCATCGGGCAAGCTAATTTGAGGGAAACTGACCAATTCTGAATCACCTGGCTCCAAGGGTTGATCAAGTATGGATACGCTGGCCTCAATACCTATGTCAGTAGCATATGAAACCTCGTAAGTTTCTATGGGCTCGGTTCCCCGGTTTTGGACAATGACGCTTACTACCGGGTTTTGGTTGCATGAAATAAGTGCCGGAGATGTTCCCTCTGCAATGGCAATATCATATACATCAGTATCTGGAGGAATGGCTCCTAATGAAGTCAAAAGCGATTGCCTCCGAATGGCATTATCCATTACGATCTGCATCCTTTCAGCTTGCCCCAATGTAAATATGTTCATACAAGCATCGTTGGTATAGTCCATATAATTCTGAAACATATCCACAGATTCGCAAGAGGTTTTCGGATGGGTTGCACATCCATTCGTTGCGCTTTCCTGATTGGGCGTGTCTTCCACATGATCTGAGGCTGTACAGTTGTTTCCATCGCCCCAGATGTGTTTTAAACCAAAATAATGTCCAGCTTCATGAGTGGCTGTTCGACCCTTGTCGTAGTTATTAGTAAGGTTAAAGCTGCCTTTGTCTTTAGACCCGAATACCCGAAAATTGATTACAATGCCATCGGTAAGTCGATTTTCGGTAGGTTCTGATTCGAGTCCGGGAAGCCCTATGTCCGGGAATTGCGCAAAACCAAGATTGGAAGACGGTGAAAGGTTGGCGACCCATATATTCATGTAATCTTCAGAAGGCCAAAAACTTTCTGCTTTCATTCCGCTTAATTGACTAATAGAATAAGTAGTTCTTGCACCCTCCAGACGAACTATGCCATTAGTCGGCTGGCCATCAGGATCGCGTTTTGCCAACACAAATTCGATGTCAAGTTGCGAAGCCAGGGGTTTGAACTCATTGGGCGTAAGGGTAGTGTCTGGATTTAATCTATTGAAGTCCTCATTGAGTACTTCAATTTGAGACAGAATTTGTGCATCAGAAATATTTGGCCCTATGCCAATAGACTCTCCACTGTGAATAATATGAACAACCACAGGAATAATCATGGTAGTGCCGCTTGTACGCATAGTATGCATACTGGCTGGACGTTGGCGCCTCTCATGTAGCCTTCGGTCGATCCATTTTTCAAATTCAGCCTCAGAGTATTTAATTAAGCCTTTTTCTCTTCTTAGTTCTTCCAACTCCATTGTTCCGCACCTTTCCTGCGCAACTACATAGCTTGTATTGAAAAAACCACAAAGCAGAAAAAGAATTGTAGAGAAAATAATTTTAGCCATACCATGATAAGCGAAGCGCGAGATTATCTTTTGCTGCAATCTATCCATATGCCATAATGCTTAGCCGGTTACTTTACCGGTGCTGGCAAGGTTTATCGCTTCTACAGAAACAATCTCGGGTACGGCTCTTTTGATGGCTTCTTCGACTCCGGCTCTTAGGGTCATTGCCGACATAGGGCAGGTGCCACAAGCGCCAAGCATCTCAAGTTTTACAACGTTATCTTCGGTTATTTCTATAACCTTAACGTTGCCACCATCTGCCTCTAAATATGGGCGTATGCTGTCGAGTGCCGATTCTACTTTTTGAACTAAGTTCATCTTATATTATGAATTTTTACACTTTAATTTCAACCACTTTGCTCTTCTCTCCAGAGGCATTTAATATGGCAATATGCCTGGCAAATTCCTCGGCAATATTTCTAAATGCCTGACCACTTATTCCTTCTCTTAATACAGCAGGATAACCCACATCACCACTTTCACGAATGGCTTGAACTATTGGTATCTCACCTAACAAAGGCACCTGATATTTTTCGGCCAACTTTTTACCACCGTCTTTTCCAAAAAGATAATATTTATTATCAGGCAGTTCTTCGGGTGTAAAATACGCCATATTTTCTATGATACCCAAAACCGGCACATTTATCTGAGGTTGTCTGAACATTGCAAGACCTTTCGATGCATCGGCTAAGGCAACTTTTTGCGGTGTGGTTACAATTACTGCCGCAGTTACTGGTACTGTTTGTACCAAGGTAAGATGAATGTCACTCGTACCTGGCGGTAGATCAATCAATAAGTAATCCAAATCTCCCCATTCGGTATCTGTAATAAATTGCTTAAGGGCAGATCCTGCCATTGGACCGCGCCATACGACAGCATTGTCACCAGGACTTAAAAAGCCTATGGACAATAATTTGACACCATATTGTAAAATAGGCACAATCAAATTTTTACCATCGACCTGCTTTATGGCTGGTTGCTCGTTTTCACAATTGAACATGGTAGGGATTGAAGGACCAAAAATATCGGCATCTATTATTCCTACCTTTGCCCCAGTTTGTGCTAACGCAACAGCTAAATTTGATGAAACGGTCGACTTACCTACTCCGCCTTTACCTGAGGCTATAGCAATAATATTTTTTACGTTAGGAAGTACCGGACCTGAAGCGCGGGTCGAAGTCACATTAGATGTCATGTCGATTTGCACTTGCATATCTGAAGGAATTACTTCAGCCAAAGCGCGTAGACAGTCTTGTTTTATTTGCTCTTTGAGTGGGCAGGCTGGAGTAGTAAGAACTACGGAAAAACTCAGTCTGCCAGGCTCAATCTCAACGTTTTTAATCATATTGAGTGTAACCAGATCTTTGCCAAGGTCGGGATCTTTTACTGTAGATAATGCCTGATAAACTTCTTCTTTGCTAACTGCCATGCTAAATGTAAAACTGTTTCTATTCCAACTAATTAACCAACCTTTTAGTTAAACGATTTTATAACTTAAGTTCGTTAACAGTTATTAAAAATACTTTATTGCTTTTATTGACTATTACTGTCAAGGCCTGCAAATTACAGCATTATTTTTAAAAATTGTCTTATTACTGTAGCAAAGACATAAAAGACATACTTTTGCGCTAAACTCGCATCGTTTTGAGAATAAGCCAGGAAACCATAGACGATATTAAAAATCGCCTCGACATTTATGACGTGGTGGCAGATTTTGTGCAACTGAAAAAATCAGGACAGGCCTGGCGTGCCCATAGTCCTTTTACTGATGAGCGCACACCGTCTTTCTATGTGGTGCCCAACAAGGGAATTTTCAAGGACTTCAGTTCTGGCAAAGCAGGCGATGCTATCACTTTTGTGATGGAGCATGAGGGGCTTGGTTATCAGGATGCACTGATCTACATGGCCAAAAAATATGGCATAGAGGTGAAATATGATGGCGAAAATGATGAGGCCAGAGTAGAGCAAAATGAAAGGGAAAGCCTGTACATTATTCTGAATTATGCCAAAGAATACTTTAGTAGGTTGCTCTGGGAGGATGATGAGGGCAAATCGCTGGGCTTGAGCTACTTTAGAGAACGAAAATTTAGCGATGAAATCATTGAAAAATTTGAGCTCGGCTATAGTCTTGACAAGTGGAATGCCTTTGAAGAAGAGGCTGTGAAAAATGGATTTAATCCTGAATTGCTTGAAAAAGCAGGTTTGATTGTGACCAAAGAAGGAGGGAAGCATTATGATCGATTCCGAGGCAGGGTCATTTTTCCCATTCATAACTTCACGGGCAAAACGATTGCATTTGGTGCCCGGATGCTCGGAAAAGATAAAAACCAACCAAAATATCTTAATTCACCCGAAACACCAGTTTATCATAAAAGCAATGTTCTTTATGGGATTTATCAAGCCCGGCAGGCTATCAGAAAAGCAGAAAATTGCTATCTCGTTGAGGGCTATACCGATGTGATTTCCATGCATCAATTTGGTATTGAAAATGTTGTTTCATCCTCTGGCACAGCCTTGACAGTAGAGCAAATCAAACTTATTGGTAGGCTCAGTCAAAATGTTACAGTGTTGTTCGATGGCGATGAAGCAGGTATTAGAGCGTCACTACGAGGTATCGACATGATACTCAGCGAAGGGCTCAATGTGAAAGCTGTCATTTTCCCCGATGGCGAAGATCCCGACAGCTATGCGCGCAAGCTGGGCACACTCACTTTCAAGGAATTCCTCAAAGACAATGTGCAGGATTTTATTCTCTTTAAAACCAAACTTCTGTCTGAAGGTGCCAGCAAAGACCCCGTCAAGAAAGCCGATTCGATCAATGGCATTGTTGAATCTATTTCTAAAATACCGGATCCGGTACGAAGAGCAGTTTATCTCAAGGAATCTTCGAATGTATTGCAAATGGATGAGTCGGTGTTGATTGCCGAAATGAACAAAATTATCATTAAGCGAAACCGTGATGGGAAAAATGCAACAACATCAAACCAGTCTGAACTGCCAATGCCAATGGATGAAGGCCATCAACCTCAACCGCAGGCTTTGACCGATTCGCTCGAAGTTCAGGAGCGCGAATGCATCCGGATTTTATTGAATTATGGTTTTAATGAAATTGAAAATCAATACAGGCTCTACGATCACTACCTTGAGGAGCTACACGGCATAGACTTTAAAACGCCAATCTATCGTGAGATCCTTGACATTTTCAAAGAAAATGTACGCCAGGGCAATATCCTTGATCTCGATGACTATTATGTTGTGAGCCCCGAGCATATCAAAAAAGAAATACTACAAAACCTTGATAGCACCAAATACACCGTAAGCGATCGTTGGGAAAAATTTCAGATCTATGTTAAGAGCGAAAAAGACGATCTGGAAAATTCTTTTGTGAACAACATACTTCGTATAAAATTCAGAAGGGTAAAAGAAATGTTGAAAGCCAACCGGGAAGAACTAAAGCTTACCAAAGAGGAGGAGAAAGAAAAAGAACTTCTGAAGCTAAATATGGAATTGAAGCGGATTGAAATCGAATTTGCCAGACCGCTAGGAATTGTGATTTCGTAGGGATTCAAAAATATATCGTCCACAATTTTTGAAGCGAAGTTACTCTGGTCAAACCTAGTTTAAGTCAATCCAGGGCACTTGTGTGTTCATATTACTAATTGAGCTACGCAGTACCATATTTCTTTTCATAATTATTGCAGCATTATATTTCCATCGCTCAGTGTAATGACCCGGCTACCTACCAGTATTTTGTTTTTCTTATGTTTTATTTTCGGTTGCTTGCCTTCTGTTAAAAATTTGATAGTTAATTGTTTCGACTGCAATTGAGTCTTTATGCCCTCGGCTTCTCCAGTGCTTACCAACATAGCATCTACTCCACCTTCTCCAGTGAGGTCGACAGCCACTGAAGTGCCGTCTGCCATCGTCATTGTAGTTAATTTACCATTATCACTAGAATGCCAGTATTTCACATCGCCCGTAATATTTCCCCAGGTTAGTTTATCGCCATATGCCATTATATGAATGGCAGTATCTGCATTCGCGCCCATCTATCCTTTCGCCGATTTAGTTAGTATAGTAATAATTATATCATTCTCATCTTTCCATTGGTTGCGCCAGGCATAAAAACTAAAAGTACTGTCACGATAACTGTGAGGCAGTACTTCTGCTGGATTGATTTCAGGCAAAAAGACCGGCCAATTTATAAACGCCGAGGCTACCACCTGCGGATATTTACTTGCTTCATAAGCTATTTCTTTTTTTTGATCATGAGACAATAGCAAATTGTTGTAATACCATTTTAAAGCCGATTTTTCTTGCTCCTTTACTGCACCAAAACCAATTCCAAAGTAGCCACCTCCAGATAAAAGTCTATCCCAGACGTTGTGCGAGTATGCTCCTCGGATAGGCCACATTTTCGGTTCGCCATCCTTAACTAAAGTTAGATAAATCCACTTCAAGGCAGTCATACGAATGTTAGGTGGGTCAGCATTTATAAAGTCCATGCCCATGGCATTACCCCATGCTTGAATAGCTGTAAGATATACAATATGCGAAGCCATGGAGCCAGTACCATCACCTTCAGCGAAAAAACCACCATCCCCGAATCCCTCGGTCACATTTCTAACCATGCTTTTTTCACTAATTTTTAGCAAGCTATCAATCCGCTCTTGGTTTACCCATGATTCGCCCGAAACGGCCATAAGCGCAAGGGCAGCACCACCTACCTGCATCCCGTAGTGATTGCTTTTTGGCGGCATAGTACCACCAACCAAATTATCCAGTGTTACATGCGCTTTAGCATCTCTTGGCTCAATACCAGCATCATAATTTTCTATAAGCTTGCCAAACTTTTCTCTTGTTGCTTGATCCCAGCCATCATAACACAAATCATAACCTACTGCATACCACCCCAATACTGGGCCAGCTCGCAGTGCACCTCCCGGT
>DAIQNU010000060.1:0-286 GCA_036788235.1 Cyclobacteriaceae bacterium | reverse complement strand
CAAGCTCAGCGTAGTCCTTATTGCCTGTCAGTTGATACAGCAATCCATATCCCACAACATGACCAAAAGTATAAACACCGGCACTGTCAACAATCAAACTTTTATTTTTTCCTAGTGCATAGGCTTTGGTTGCAGAATTATAGTGCAAAGGCATTTTGGTGCCATCTTCACCATCAAGGAGGTACTTCAATCGATTCAACAGCGCCATTCCTTCCGGGGTTTTCATCTTTTGGCGAAGTTGCTCCACCTCGTGCTTTCTGAACAATAATCGAGGATGTTCACCTGG
>DAIQNU010000059.1:0-13199 GCA_036788235.1 Cyclobacteriaceae bacterium | reverse complement strand
CAAGTACACGATCGCCCATTTTCACACGCTCATCAATTTCTTCCATTAGATCATCTATTTGGTTGGTACTTGGCTTCACTTCGATAACAGGATCCAACAGGCCAGTTGGTCGTATTATCTGCTCTACCACTACTCCCTCAGATTTACGCAGTTCATAATCGCTGGGCGTAGCGCTTACAAATACCACCTGACCCATTAATGATTCAAATTCATTAAAAGTCAGTGGTCTGTTATCTAACGCAGAAGGCAAACGAAAACCATAATCAACCAAATTAACTTTGCGAGACCGATCTCCGCCCCACATGGCTCTCACCTGAGGTACAGTTACATGGCTTTCGTCTATGATCATCAAGAAATCATTGGGGAAATAATCTAATAAGCAAAAAGGCCGCATACCGGGTCGGCGTCGGTCAAAATATCGAGAGTAATTTTCAACACCGGGGCAGTATCCTAACTCGCGCATCATTTCCAAGTCAAATTCGGTTCTTTCCTTTAAACGCTTTGCCTCAAGATACCGACCATCAGATTCAAAAAGTTGCATTTGCAATACGAGATCATCCTGTATTTCCTTCATAGCTTGTTGTAGTACTTCACGGCCGGTCACAAACAAATTGGCAGGGAAAATACTCACTATTTTTTCATCTTCTATTTTGCGTCCGGTGTCAGGTTCTATTCGCTGAATGGCGTCTACTTGATCTCCCCAAAAATAAAAACGCAAAGCATAGTCGGCATAGGCCAAAAAAACATCCACTGTATCACCTTTAACCCTAAAATTGCCATGTTTAAACTCATGATCGGTGCGACTGTATAATATATCAACCAGGCTATACAAAAATTTACTCATAGGAAGACGGTCTCCTTCCTGAATCCGCATAACGTTTTTCGAAAATTCTTCCGGATTGCCAATACCATATATGCAGCTGACAGAAGCCACCACCACTACATCGCGCCTACCAGTAAGCAGCGCGGAAGTGGCACTTAGTCTCAGCTTTTCAATTTCTTCATTTATCGATAAGTCCTTCTCTATATATACATTGGATGATGGCATAAATGCCTCTGGCTGGTAATAATCATAATAGGAAATAAAATACTCTACTGCGTTCTCTGGGAAAAATTGTTTTAGCTCACCATAGAGTTGTGCTGCCAGTGTCTTGTTGTGGCTCAGTACCAAGGTAGGCCTTTTTACCTGAGCCATAACATTGGCCATTGTGAAAGTTTTTCCACTCCCTGTAACCCCTAATAAGGTTTGTGAAGGCTCTCCATCATGTATTCCCTGCACCAATTTCTCTATAGCTTGTGGTTGATCGCCAGTAGGTTTATATGTACTAATAATTTTAAAATCCATTTTTAGAAAATCAACAAATTTTTAGTTAAATTTTAAATTTTATGATCCAATGCAATGTACTTAATTATGAATTATTTGTATAATTGCATTGCTTTGGTGAATTGAAATCTGCATTAAACTTTTGATCTTACTAGCATACTGCTACGAGTTGAGATTTAGTGCTGAATATCATTCTAGATTAATCGATAGTATTGATTATTTTATATTAACATACTTTTATTAAAACAAATTGCTGAAACTATAAATAGTTTATTTTCAACAAATATTTTTTACATATCATTAATTAGTAGACATTAATATGGCTAACATTATTCTGTTACAAGCGCTCGCTGAGCTTTCATATTCAATAGCCATGGCCGACGGTGAGCTTGAACCAAGTGAAAAAAAGGCATTTTTTGAAATTCTTGATTCTGAACTCAATGAAGATGCATGGTCTGCCAAAAACCGATTCAAGCTATTAGAAGAAAGTGTAGCGCCTTCGATAGAGCAATCATATAAGTTTGCCATGTTTGCCATTAAAACCAATAAAGACTACTTTGACAATGGGCTCAAAACTAAGTTTGTAAATGTGATTGAGCGAGTGGCCTGCGCAGTTGATGGCTTAAGAAGTGAAGAAAAAAAATTAATTGAAAGGTTCAAAACCGACATTAATAGTCTTTAAGCATTCCAAATCTCCCATGACCTTTCTGCCTGAAGTACCAGCATTTCATGGCCGTTTTTCACTTTGGCATTCTTATTCGATCCTTCCTGCATAAAGGCAGTAACCTTCGGGTTGTATATAAGATCATATAAAAACATACTTTCAGTGATTTGCCCATATGGCAAATCGGCTTTTTCAAGTGTATTTGGCCAGGTGCCAAGTGGCGTCGTATTGATTACTAAAGAAAATTTATCTAAAGATTTTGGATGTTCATTCAATTGTTCATAAGTTAAATCTCCATTGCTCAAGCTACGAGAAGCTACTTTATACTCTATGCCCAAATCTTTCAATACGGCAATAACAGCTTTGGAAGCTCCACCTGTCCCCAAAACCAAAGCATATGCCATTTGCGTAATTCCTGTGGCTCCAATCCAGTTAATCAACGATTGCTTAAACCCATAATAATCACTGTTGCAACCTATTCTACTGCCGTCGGATGCAATTTTTACCACATTGACAGCGCCGACTTTTTGTGCGCTATCATCTAACCTATCCAAATAATCAATTATGGCATGTTTATATGGAATGGTAATATTAAATCCTTTCAGTTCTGGTAATGCAAAAACTTGGCTTACCTCCTTAATATCAGCAAGCTCAAAAAGCTCGTAACTGGCATCTTGAATATTCTCACGATCAAATTTTTCGGCAAAATACTTACCAGAAAAGGAATGACTCAGTGGATAGCCTATTAAACCAAATTTTCTCATAAACACGATATCAGACAGGTTCCTTTCTGTAATTGGCCGCCTTTTCTATCACTATTACCAGCAGTATACCTAAAGCAGCAAAAAAAAGTGCTTCAAGCCAATAAGGTTGTTGTCCGGTTTTTTCAAAAAATTCTGTAGGCATTACATTCTCCTGGAGAAAGGGCACTTGCTCCCCTTTACTATTCGTCCGAAAAGAAATTGTCTCTTTCCATGGCCAAATTTTATTAAGTGACCCCAGCATAAAACCTGAGAGCATGGCTACTGTAATGTCATGGTATTTTTTGAGTGCCCAGGAAACTACCCTGGCAAAAGAAAGCAAACCGGCAACACAACCCAAAGCAAAAACTAAAATAACAAGTATGTCAAGTTCTTTCAGTGCAGTAATAATGAATTGATATTTTCCCAAAATAAGCAATATAAAACTGCCGGAAATACCAGGTAAAATCATAGCACAAATGGCTATCGCACCCGATAAAAGGGTGAATAAATGATTATCGGGAATGCTTGCAGGAGACGCAGAAGTTAATAACCAAGCCACTGCAATGCCAATAATCGCAAATACTATGACTATTACATTCCAATTTTTTATTGCTTTGAATACCCAAATAGCAGAGATAAGCACGAGGCCAAAGAAAAACGACCAAAGCTGAATAGGATGCACTTCCATCAAATAATGGAGGATTTTTGCCAAGCTCAATACGGCTGTTAGTATACCGGCGACTAATATCAACAAAAAATTACCATTGATGTGTCTCCATAATTCTGCCAGTTTAAATGACTTTAACAGTAAAATAGCTGTAACATCTATTGATTTAATAGAATCAAGTAATTCTTCATAAATACCTGTGATAAAAGCGATGGTTCCTCCAGATACACCAGGAACGACATCTGCAGCACCCATGGCAATGCCTTTTAGAAACAGTAAAATATTCTGTTTTAAACTTCTCATGATCGTACAAGTCCCGGTTACCCGGAAATATAGGTTATGGTAAACGAATTGATTGTAAAGAAAAACCAATCTTCATTAAATTGAATGGTGCTATCTGAAGCATGCATCAATCTGTACGATTGGAATCTTCTCTATTTTGAAAATGCAAAAATGTATCACTTCGAAGCCCCAACCTGATCGTTTCCAACGGAATTACCTCGTTTGGCGCAATATTTCCTACATTAACATTGCTGCCCAATAATTTAATGAACCAAACTTGTTGTTCTTTTTGAGGAGCTTCCCATATAATCTTTTCGAAAGGAATTTTAGTTAGAATTTCCTCGACTAACCCCGATCTCACTTCTCCTGTTGATCTGAAAAGACCTACTGTACCACCTTCTCTGGCTTCACCAATGACCTTCCATGCACCGGCATCAAGTTCAGCCTGCATCAACTTAATCCATTTATAAGGAGGGATTATTTTCTCAACATCCTTAGATCCAACCTCTGAAAGTACGGTAACTTGTTCAGCAAGCTTACTAATATATTCGCATTTCAGGTCGTGGTCGAATTCTACAGAGCCATCAGATACCTCGGCATATTCCAGATTATATTTTTCAAGTACCTTTCGATAGTCGTCAAACTGGCCTCGTATAACAAAGCTCTCGAAAAGGGTTCCGCCCAAATAAACGGGTACTCCAAAATCTTTGTACACTTTGAGTTTTTCTGTGAGCTTGGGAGTGACAAATGATGTGCCCCATCCCAGCTTTACCAGATCGACATAATCTACACACATACTCAAAAAATCTTCAGTTTCCCGAATGCTCAATCCTTTATCCATGACCATGGTGAGCCCTGCTTGCCTCGGCTTCGCTGTCCGCTCAGGCAAATCTTTTAAAAAATAATTCATTTACTTTTCTCGCTTTCTGTACTGATCTATGATTTTATACAGGGCCTTTTGGGTTTGTAGTTTTGGAAAAAACTCCAAAAGACTCACGTGATTATCGTAGTTTAATAATAGTCCATTTTCAAGATATCCAAAAGCCTCTTTGTACTTTCCATCCCCAACATAATATGCACAGGCACGGTAATATAGCATTGATTCTTCCGGCATTTCTTCTATAGTGTTTAACACAATATCCAGGGCTTTCTCAATTTTTCCCTGTTCATAATATACCATCGACCATTCCAAAACCAGGTTTACATCTTCAGGATCAAGCATATTTGCTTCTTCGTAAGCGTCTAAACTTGAAACTAAGTTACCCGTTTGGTACTCAGCTTTTGCTATGGTCTTCCAATAGAGCGGATTCTCACAGTTTAGCTTGAGTGCTCGATTGAGAAAATGTATCGATTGATGCCATTTTTCCTGCATATTAAGGCAATAGCCAACACCAAACCAGGCTTCATCATAAAAATTATCAAGTTTGACTGCTTTCTGAAAATATTTAACACCTAATTCATATTGATGCATTTTTTCATAGGCAGCGCCTATGCAGCAGTATGTTTCTGCACTTGGTCCTTCTTGGGCTATGGTTTTATTGTATGCCTCTATCGCCTTGGTGTATTCTGTCAGATTCATGTAGGTATTGCCCAAATTAAAATGGGCAGAGGCGAATCCATCATCTATCAATGTGGCATATTCATATGCATGAATGGCATCCTCAAATCGCTCCAGTTTGTTGTACACTATACCTAAATTGTACCATGCGTAGGGCGAGTATGGATCGCTATCAATAAATTTCTTGTAATAGTCAATGCTACTTTCGAGCTGGCCTGACACATCCAAACAATAGGCTAACTCATAAAGAGCACTTTCATGATTGATATTTTCCTCAATGGCCTTTTTGTAATACTCTATGGCATTGGCATATTCAAAAGCACTTTGGTAAGTAAGACCAATGCTGTAGTATAAATCGTCCTTTTCATCTACAAAAGGTAAAGCCATCAGATATGTCTCAATTGCTTCTTCATATTGCCCTTTCAGATTAAGAATAGATGCTCTGGTCATCAGAATATCTTCATCATTGGGATGCATAGCGTAAGCTTTTTCTAAAAGCTCAAGACTTTCATCATAAGCTTCGAGATTGGCGAGAATTCGAGCTTTATCAGTCAGCAATTCTATTGAATAAGGGTATTGACCAATCGCCACATTGCAAGCCTCCAGTGCTTTTTTATTTTTACCATTGTCAAGATAAAAGTCGATTATCTCTTCAAAGTCTTCTATATCATAAAACTGTAGGGAGTCAAGCTTAAGCTGTTCTTCAAACCGCTTTACCATCGACCTCAGCTCATCTTTTCTTCTGAAATTATCTCCCATAATCGTATCCTTGAGTGTAGGAAACTCCTACTAGTACTACTCAATTGTCCCACTTTATGTCATCATTCAGCAAGGGCAGACTGCCAAGAACCTCCGAATCAGTTGACTTAACAAAACGTTCGAGCAAGTCAAGTTGGTGTAAATTGTGACAGTCACTTGCTGCAAAACTAATGATTTTTTTGATAATCAGATTCTTCGAAAATTTTTTTATCGCTTTTGAGTAAAATCCCGTCATTGATAAGATGTTTAATTGAAGCAAAACCTTGGCACTCAAGATCTCTTCAAGTAACTCAGGGTTGGTCTGTAAATAGTGATATCGCTCAGGATGAGCAAGAACGGGTTGATATCCCGAAGAATTCATGAGAAAAACTGCTTCACGAAAAAAAACTGGCATGGAAAGAAATGAAGTTTCAAACAATACATAATTTCCTCCAAATGTTAGGAGTTTCTGGCCACTTCTTAACTTTTCAAGAAAATTTTCATCTAGATAATACTCAGCTCCAGCTATTAGTTTCATGTCTATGCCATGTAAATGAGCGGCTTCCCTAAGCTTATCAGTTTCAGCCAATACTATCTCTTCTGTATTGGGATAATGATCGCGCATGATGTGAGGGGTCAATACCATTGTATGGTAGCCCAAGTCTTTGAACCTACGAAGCATTTCGAGCGATTCTTCCAAGGTCTTTGCACCGTCATCAACACCAGGCAGTAGATGATTGTGAATATCTACACCAGGTAAAAAACTTTTTTTGGTTTTCTTTTTGTTCCAGCCCCATTTCATTTCCTTCCCATTCTATCTAATATATTTCTCAAAAAACCTTTTTTAGCATCTTCCTCATCATAATAACCGTAACCCTTGCCATAGATGTTGTCTTTACCATGTCCATCTGAGTTGAGTACAATAGCCAAATTATCAAAATGATGCACTTTTTGCATACGATTCATTTGATCTATAAAGCTCAACTTTGAATAATCAGATCTAATAACATAAATCTTTAGTCCAGCTTGTTTCATGGCAACTATACCATCTGTAACCAACCCTACCGGAGGGGTATCTATAATAATGGTGTCAAAGATTTCCTTTAGTCTGGCTATTAATTGCATAAATTTCTGACTATTGATCAATTCTGCCGGATTGGGTGGTATAGGTCCTGATGATATATAGCTGAGGTTTTCTAATGTCGTAGGCAATAGACATTCTTCTACAGTATGTTTACCAATTAAAATCGTACTTATTCCTTGATTTTGTTCACTATTATAGAATACTTTTTGCAATCGGGGCTTTCGCATGTCCAAATCGAGCAATACTACTTTGTTGCCCAAAAGACTAATGACACCGCCAAGATTAACAGCAACAAAGGTTTTTCCCTCACCACTAATGGTAGATGAAACAGATATTACTGGATTTTTATTAACCACATCTAAAAATTCGAGGTTTGTTCTCAAATTTCTAAAAGCCTCACTTAAGGCCGATCTGGGTCTTTTATCAATCACCAACCGATTATTTAAACCTTTAACTTTCGAATAATATGGTATGACACCAAGAATTGGTAATTGAGTATTCTGTTCTATTTGTTGCTGATCTGTTATCTTATTGTGCATTAGATATCTGGTAAATAGCATTACCAATCCAATAAATAAACCAGCCATAAATCCAAATGCATAATATAGTAATTTATTAGGCGACAGAGGCACACTTGATATATTGGCGGGAGTAAGAATTTTAAAGTCCGTTACTGTACCTGCCTGCGCAAGTTCAAATTCGGCTTTACTTTGAATTAGTGAAAGGTAAAACTCTTCATACAATGCATAATAACGTTCGGTTTTACTAAACTCTGTACGTTTAGAAGGCAGCCCGATGAATTCCTCCTCCAATCTACGTCGATCTTTAATCAGGGCATCACGTCGATTAAGTAATTCTTTTCTGAAGTCATCTACAAATTCAATAAGCGATTTTTTCATAGAATCGATCTCGCGCACCTTTCTATTATAAACAAGCGTATTTTCTTTAAATGACGAGGTAAGCATGTCGCGTTCTTGGCTCAATTCAGACATCAACCGAAGGTCAGCAGCCATCTCAGTTGGGAAAATAGCAAGCTCCATCGGATTCAATCGAAGAGGCGCTTCAGACATCATTTGCCCATACACATTATTAGTGAGCTCTATTTTTTTCTCTATTTCAAATCTTTGCGAATCAAGTCGCTCCAACCACAGGATCGTTTTTCCAAGATTTTGATTGAGATCTGTGGTGCGGTTGGTAATAGTGAAATTTTCAAAGTAGTTTTCAAGCTCACTGAGTTTCTCTTCAGTTTGACTAAGTTGTTGATTTAAAAACTCAATTTTTTGATTGTTTGCCAAATTCTTTTCAAACTGTGTAAAATAGATATATAAAGTATCTATGGCAGTAAGTATATCTCTGGCCTTCAACGGGTTATAATCTTTGAAAGAAATAGTTATGGTGCGAGCATTGAAATCTAGCGGCTGTACAACGGTGTTTTCCGAAAGGTAACGTGTAAAACCTTGCAAACTATTGATCCTAAAAAAGTAACGTTTATTGATGGCCTGAGAATCGAAACCGGCACTTCTACTAATGACAAAGGTGGCATGAGGACTAACTACGCTATCTCCAAAATTGAATCTCTGTTCAAAAACTTCAGCCCCATATTCATACTTTAAGATACCTCCACTCAACTCATTGAGCTCTACATCTATGTTTCTATCGTACAGCTCATTATTGTTAAATGAATAATATACATGAAAAGGTGAGCCTTTATAGCGTTCGTCATACAAGACATTGCCATATTCATAATAGTTAATGTCATTGTCTATGATTTTAGCTACCTGACTGAAAAAGAGATTGGATTTAATAAATTCAATCTCGCGCGAGATATTGTTGATGTTTTCATCGAAGCTTCTAAAACCCAATACACTGGCATCTCTTTTTATGTCTAGTTGCAGTACAGAGTTCGATTGATACAAAGGCCTAGTCCAGCGAGCTTTGAGATAGGCAATGGTGGTCGTTATGAGTATAATCAATACCATCCAATACCAGGTTTTACGAAATACCTCAAGCATTTTGGACGCACTAAATTGCCCACTTTCGCCATGATGCATCATGGTATTTTCATTATGCCTGTTATCGTTACCTTCTACCATTACAGATTATTTACCAAGAGTAATATGGTAACAAAATTAAAGAACAAACCCGCCACCATACTTATATCTCGTACCGATTCTGTAAATATTCTTCTTTGCTGCTCTACATAAATTACGTCACCGGGCTGAACATTTAGCATCGAATTTTTCATACCTTCAATCGTAGAAAGGTCAATTAAAAATATTTCCGGATTATTAACGGATCCGCGTACCAATTTAATATTATAACTCCTCGAGAACTGATCGAGCCCACCACCCAGCGACAGCACTTCCAATAAATTCATATTTTCATTTTCGAGGTTGATTACCTGCGGCACTGGCCCTCCAAGTAATACTACGCGTTTATTGATAAATCGAAGCATTACAAAAGCATCTTCATAAAATTCATTGTAAGCTTCTTGCAATTTTTTTTCAGCCTCGTCGATGGTAAGTGCTTCCAATTGCATATATCCTATCAAAGGCATTTTTACTGTGCCGTTTTCCAAGACCATGAAGTCTTGCTCATCGCGCAATTGTTGATTAGCGGCGCCTCCCATTCTTTGACGTAATTCGAAATTTGGGTCTAATATTATTTCACCAGCATTGGTGTAAACTCGTAGTCGCAGGCGATCAAATGGCACTATGACAAGATGCTTTTCCGTAGACTCCATGGCAGATTGTGCCTTTGCAAACTCAGTCATTTCTCCTGGTCTCAGCATAATATGCTGCTTGTAAGCCCTGCAAGAGCTCATTAGTAGCAACAAAAAGAAAATGAAATAAATATATCGTGACAAAGCAGCTTGGATTATATTGTGCGAAGTTAAAAAACCCAAGGGTTATTACCCTTTAAAAAGTCAGATAAAGAAGGTAAAGCTATATCTTTTTCTGAAACATTTGGTTCTGCTATGCCCCACTGAATGTTCAAATCCGGATCGTCCCACTTTAAGCCGCCATCAGATGGCTTATCGTAAAAATTGGTGCACTTATAAAAAAATATGCAATCGGTCAAAGCCACGAAACCATGGGCAAAACCCGGCGGTATGTACAGCATGTTGCCTAAATTACTCTCTAAAACTTTGGCTATATGCTGCCCAAATGTCGGCGAACCTTCCCGCAGATCTACAGCTACATCCAAGGCTCTTCCGCTGATTACTCGCACCAATTTACCTTGATCATATGGTGGTAATTGCGCTTCTATACCTGCCTCCCTAAATTTTATTTGATGGTACGACTCAAAAAATAGTCCGCGCTCATCTTCAAAACTTCGTGGCACAATTTCGAAAAGCCCCTTAAATTCTGTTTCCTTTATTTCCATTGATAATTACTTTTTCTAAATTTCTATTGTTTGGTTTTTGATTAATTCAAAATTTCTTTGATGGCTGATAAGTATTTTTCGCTCACATATCGCTCGTCAAAACGTTCCAAAATTAGTTTTCGACTATTTTCTCCCATTTGATTGCGTTTCTCCAATGGCAGCCTAGTCATTTCGAGCATAGCCTTGGCAAGATCTCCAGCATTTCTGGCTTCGCACTTTAAGCCGTTATAACCTGCCTTGAGTACTTCGTTGCACCCTGGTACATCAGTAGCTATCAGGGGTTTCCCCATACTGGCAGCTTCAAGTAAAGTTCGTGGCGTTCCTTCACGATAAGAAGGTAAAACCACACAATCTGAATCCGCAATAAACTTGCGCACGTCGTGGGCGTTTCCCAGATAAATGGCGCCATTTTTTTGCACTTTCTGCTCGAATTCACTTTTACCAATCCCTCTTGAATGTTGAGGATCTAAGACACCAAGTATACGAAAATCTGCTTTAATTCCAGACTTTTTCAACTGGCCAGCTGCATCAAGAAATTCCACGATACCTTTATCCCGAATAATACGTGAAATCATCAAAAAAACCATGGTTTCACCTTTCTGAGATTGTTTGGATATAGGTTTAAAATATTCTGGGTCGATGCCCGATCCTGGCAATAGGTCAGTTATTTTTGGATTTACTAGCTGCAAATCAATAAACAGCTTTTGATCATCTGGATTTTGAAAAAAAACTTTTGCAGGAAATCGGAAGGAAAACTTATAAAGGAATCTGGCTATAAAACTTGAAGCGCCTTTATTCAGAAAAATTGTGCCTAAACCACTTACATTGTTAATAACTGGTAGTTGGAGCATCGCAGCTGCTAATGTTCCGTAAATATTTGGTTTAATAGTATAATGTAGGATAACGTCGGGTTTGCATTTTTTATAAATGCCATAAAGTTCAAAAATAAGCTGTAAATCGCGAACTGCGTTGGCACCCCGACTATCCATTTTTAACGGAATAAAAGTGCAACCAATTTCTCGTAGTAAATCAGAAAATTGATCATGAGGCGCAATAGCTGTAACCTTGTAGCCATTTAAGAGTAAGCTTTGTATAAGTCCTTTCCTGAAATTGTATATGTTCCAGGAGGTATTTATTACTATGGCAACATTCATCGTGGCCAAATATACCAGAATAACATTAAATAAAATGAGCTAAATGCAATTTTTTGAAAAAAGGAGCAACCTATCTGGCATTTTACCAGCTATTGTGGGATAAATGGCTCACTTTACGCATTTTTGCAAAAGATTAAATACAACAAGCACATCGTTAATGCAGAAAAATAATTCTACTGAAAAACCCGTTGAAAAGGCGGTATTGGTCGCACTAAGTACCGCTGGTCAAAGCACCGAAAAAGCCAAGGAATACTTGAATGAATTGGCATTTTTAGCCAGTACTTTAGGCGTAGAAACACTTAAAACTTTTACGCAAAAAGTTGACAGACCTGATCCACGCACTTTTGTTGGCAAGGGCAAAGCCGAAGAAATAAGAGAATATGTAAAAGCTGCTAGAATCGATCTGGTTGTATTTGATGATGATCTTAGTCCTACTCAATTGCGCAACCTTGAAAAAATATTCGAATGCCGTATCTATGACCGAAGTTTGCTCATACTCGACATTTTTTTGAAAAGAGCACAAACCGCACAGGCCAAAACCCAGGTAGAATTGGCCAGGTATCAATATCTTATGCCAAGACTTACACGCATGTGGACGCACCTTGAAAGGCAGCGGGGTGGCACAGGCACACGTGGTGGTGCTGGTGAAAAAGAAATAGAAACGGATAAGCGGGTAATTCGCGACCAGATATCGGTGCTTAAAGAAAAGCTCGAAAAAATAGATAAGCAAAGTGCTACTCAGCGCAAATCCAGGCAAAATGTAGTGCGTGTAGCATTGGTTGGCTATACCAACGTGGGAAAATCCACCCTTATGAACCTGCTGACCAAATCAAATGTTTATGCAGAAAACAAGCTTTTTGCAACCGTAGACGCCACAGTGCGGAAAGTGGTTTGGGAAAATATTCCTTTCTTGCTCTCCGACACAGTTGGGTTTATACGAAAACTTCCTCACCACTTAATCGAGTCTTTTAAATCAACCTTGCAAGAAGTAAAAGAGTCAGATGTACTGCTGCACGTGGTTGATGTTTCACATCCGGCACATGTAGACCAAATGGAAGTGGTAAACAGTACATTGGCCGAACTTGGAGCTGCCGAAAAACCTGTAATATATGTTTTTAACAAAATAGATAGATGGGAAGAACTGCAAGCCAGAAATGTAGCCGATGATGAATTAGATGAAGATGCTACACCGCCCACACTCGAACAATTGAAGGACTCGCTATTTTTTGACAAGGCGAGCAAAAATGATTCAGTTTTCATTTCTGCTACAGAATCGATGAATATTGATGATCTGCGAAGCATTATACTTTCGAAAGTCAAAGACCGGCACTATACGATTTTTCCCAATTATTTGAAAAATGAAACTTATTGATTTATTTTTGCGCTCCTATTAAAAGGGTAGGTTTTGAAATAGGTAAAATTTTCTTTGAAGTTAAATGGTTTGCGTTATTGTTGACTACTTAACAGCCACCTTTAGAAACTTGGCAAGTACATTACTGACCTTCATAAATTTCAGATTTGCAATAGCCCCGTAGTTCAATGGATAGAATAGAAGTTTCCTAAACTTTAGATATGAGTTCGATTCTCGTCGGGGCTAC
>DAIQNU010000058.1:0-13232 GCA_036788235.1 Cyclobacteriaceae bacterium | reverse complement strand
TAAAAAAATTATCATACGAAGTGTTTAAACAAACCGGAAGAAACTTTGCCGATATATTAAAAGCCATACATTATAGAAAGTTTGAGCAATTTGAGAAAATCCTTGAAATAGAAGGAATAGAACATCTTGAAGAAGCTTATAATAAAGGAGATGGAATTATCCTGGTTGCTTCACATATGGGGCCTTATGAGCTTTTGGGTACATTTTTTTCATTGAAAGGGTTTAAGACCAGCGCCATAGCCACACCGTTGAAGGATCCACGCCTGGATAAGCTATTGGTAAGCAATCGTCAGAAAATGGGGGTTACAAATTTCCCTCGTGGAAAAGATAATATAAAGATGGTGAAAGCACTTAAAAATGGCGAACTGTTACTTTTACTTATGGATCAAGATACCCGGGTAAACAGTATTTTTGTTGATTTTTTTGGCAAGCCCACCTATACACCAATAGGACCTGCCATGCTTTCGCTTAAAACTGGCGCCCGGTTGGTATGTGCTTCCGTTTGGCGGGTCGATAATGATAAATTAAAATACAAAATATTGCCCGAGTGCAAAGTGGCAACAACGGGTGACAAGGAAAAGGATATTCATGCCATAACCTCAGCATTGAGCTTACAGCTTGAATCTTTGATAAGAAATGATTTGAGCCAATGGGTTTGGATGCATCAGCGTTGGAAAACCACGCCTGAAAAAGTTAGAAATAACCAATAACATGTAAAATTACTAGTGATCTAATCCCTATTTCACATCAAGGTATCCACTCTTTAAGAATACGGATGAGTTCTTCTCTGGTAAAAGGCTTTTTGAGGCAATCATTCATACCAGCGTTTTTGCTTTTTTGTACATCTTCATCAAATGCGTTTGCCGAAAAACTGATGATTGGTTTTGTGTATTTGGCTTCTCTAAGTTTTACAGTAGCCTCCAGGCCATCCATTTCCGGCATATTAATATCCATAAAGACCAGATCAAAATCATATTCTAATGCTACATCAATCGCTTCTAACCCATTAACAGCGGTAGTAACCTCGGCGCCCATGTTGCTAAGTACATCCTGCATCAGCATTACATTCATATCATTGTCGTCTACCAACAATATTTTTACATTTTCTTTCAATCTAAAATCAGATTTCTTTTGTACTTCAATTGCTACCTCATTATTTTGATTTAAATCGCGCTGCAATTGTACGGTAAACCAAAACAATGACCCAATATTTAGCCTTGGTGGCGGACTCATAAGGCCAATTTCTCCAGACATGCGTTCAACGAGCTTTTTGCAAATGGTAAGTCCTAAACCAAAACCACCAAACCTTCGATTGTAGGAGCTATCGGTTTGTGTAAAATATTCAAACACCATGTGTTGCTTTTCTTTTGGTATGCCTATGCCTGTATCAATAATTTCAAATTTTAAGACAATGTCATTCGGATTTCTTGGCCGGGCCGTATCATCTAAAAATAGCTTAAGCTCAACACCACCTTCATCTGTAAATTTTATGGCATTGCTAACGAGGTTAATCAACACCTGATTTACACGAACGGGATCTCCTATTAATGATTTGGGTATTCGCTCGTCAAAAGTGTAACTATAACTAATTTTTTTGCTTTCGGCAATGTGCTTGTAGGGTGCCAGATTAGAAATAATGGAGTCTCTTATATCAAACGAGACCATTTCGAAGCTAATCTTGTCTTGCTCAATTTTGTTAAGATCAAGAATATCGCTCAATAGCTTGGTTAAAGTTTTACCAGAGGTCTTGATTAAATTGGCATATTGAGTTTGCGTGCGATTGAGCTCCGAATCTAGTAGTAAGTCTGTAAATCCCATAATACCATTAAGTGGTGTTCTGATTTCATGACTCATGCTGGACAAAAATCTGCTTTTTGCTTCATTGGCATTTACAGCTTTGTCTTTAGCTTCCTTCAACTCACGCTCAGTTTCCTTAATTTTCGAGATATCCTTAGCTATTATCAAAATACCTTCAATTTGCTTTTGATTATTTCGCAAATAAGAGAATGAACAAGATGTAGGAATAGCATCCCCTTTTGCAGTGATCAATTGTATTTCAACATCACGACACTTTCCATGGCGTTTCAACGTTTCCATATAGGATGAAAACAATGGTATTTCGCTAGGATCCAATAGGCTTGTGAAAACTTTTTCTAACAAATCAGCTTCTTGAAACCCCAACATTTCTTCTATGGCTTCATTAACATTGCGAATGGTGAAGTCTTGATTTAATACCAGAAGCATATCTACCACACCTTGGTAAATACTTTGCATTACATCTCTTGAAACAGTTGAGTTTTTAAGTTCTTGCCCCAACATGTTTACACCGAAAATCACTGCATCCAATTCATCTCCAGTTTCAGATACCTCCAATTTATAATCAAAATTCCCGTTGGCAACTTCTGCAATCAGAGTTGTGATCTCATCTATCCGCTCTTGTAGTACTTTCACAAATTACTGTATTTAATTCCTTTCCATTATTAATCCTTCTCTTTGGCAATGGTCGCCTCCATTACTTCCATAGCATAGTTATCCTTAGCTTGATAAAAAGCTACTTTAGGATAGGCAACGCAGCCTACTTTTTTCTTTTCTACAGTTGCAGAAATCCCAAAATTAACCTTTGCACATTGCAATGCTTTGGCTCTTTTTATTATCTGATGTATCGTTTGCCGATAAACACCATATTCTAATAAATATGTATAATCAAGGCCAATTAAAGTCGGGCTATAAACATTATTGACATTTTTATGGCAATAGCAAATCGACACCGGCAATTTATCTCTTTTTATATCTTCTTTTAAATACAAAACAATAAATTCCCAATGCGGATCCTCATTCATATTATAAAAAACTGCGTCAGGATATTTAAAGCTATTAATGGCAAAATTGTTTTTACGAACACTTTCGTACATTGATATTCCATACTTGAGTTCTTCGTTAGTCAACTGGCTTTTTACTTCAACATCGTAAAAGGGCTCAAACCTTTTGATTTCTTGCATAAAATGCTTGCGATTTTTACGACTTAATAATGACTTAAAATCATCTTCTGTTTCCCACTCCATGTTTTCCAAGACACATGATTCTGGCATATCTACCTGAGCAAAACCCTGCTCGATAATAAAATCATTCAATTCCTGATCGTCGGCCTCCAAATCGCGGAGCATTACATTGCTGGCTGATTCTTTTTCTTGTTCCAAGTATAGGGCATCTAATAAATTCTTCAAAGCCTTTTTCCAAAACTTGCTTTCTCTCTGGATGTACATGTGTTGGCCTTCGGTAAATAAGCTGCCCATAAACACGCCTTTGGAAGTAAAATAATATGGATTGATTTCACGCTCTTTTTCCAAAACCTTTGAAATGGAACTCCTTGCAAACATATCTTCTTTGTGCAAGGCTATCACAAAAAAAGTTAAGAGGATCAGCTGTCCTTTTGGATCTGTTATCTGGTAGTATCTAAATTTCCAATTGTCCTCTGGTAGTTCATTTCCACTAAAACTTTTCTCCAGAAAACGCATTGAATTCCAATCTATAAAAGACCTATGCCCCAGATATTTATTCCAAACCTCTTGATCAATCGATTCGATAGAATCAAAAGATTTCATTTCAAGTGCATCTTCTTCCACTTCTTTGGCTTTTACCGATACATTTATTTCAGGATCAAGCTTAAATGCTTTTCTGATTTTTTCATTAGTTTGGTTATTCTCAATCAATCCCCGATTAAACTGTTTCACTAATTTAGCCACCATGGTTTCGATGTCTTCCTTGGAGTTTTTACGGGAGATCGTAATTCTTACCCCTATATTCTTGGCGGGTACAGCAGGAAAAGTAGCCAGATTTACATAAATTCCATCCTCGATAAGTTCGTGCACCAAATAATTTCCCATTTCCATTGTGCCGGTGCCCACAAAAAATATGGGACTATCGTTTACTTGGATTAAAGGCAAATCAGTTTGGGAAAATAATTCGTTGGTATAATCAATTTTTTCTTTCAGTTCTTGTTGATAGCTGTAAATTTCATCGCTTAGATGAATTTTGGCCGAAGCAACACAAGCTCCTAAAACAGCAGGCTCCATCTGAACAGAGAAAGTAAGTGGCCCGCCAAACAGCTTAACTTTGTTGTACATTTCTTCATTTGGAAACACGGACATACCGCCACAAGAACCAAAACCTTTGCCCATATTGGCTGTGAGAACCATTTTATGGTATAATTTATCCATTTGGCTCATTACATAGCCAGTGCCGTGTTTGCCTGTCCAACTCATACCGTGGGCATCGTCTATATATAAATAAAGCTGCTCGTATTTTTCCGCAAGGGCTATCAAATCTTTGATGGGCGCATAGTCTCCAAACATTGAATATACTCCGTCAGACATATACCAAATTTTATCAAATTTATTTCTTTGCTTTTTAATTCGATCTTCCAACATCTCGAGGTTGCAGTGGCGTATCATCTCCACAGTTACCCCTTGGCTCAATTGTTTTTTTACAGCTTCCTGTATGCTGGCATGCACCTGATGATCCAATATTACCAGGTCGTTTTGCTTAACAATAGAGGGGATGGTTGTTAGGTGAGAAAGTGTACAATTCTTAGAAATGACAATTGGAGCGTCATACATTTTTTGCACCAAATATTCCAATTCGGTATATAGTGGATTAGAAATATAGGTTCTGGACATGGGGAATTGTGTCCCAAAACGTTCGATGGCATCAATGGCACCTTTTTTTAGCATCGGATGGTGCTCGAGGCCTAAATATCCACAAGTACCGAAGTGCAACACTTTTTTTCCATTTAGTGTTAAGCTACTGCCATCCAGCGAATTATCTTCAGCATATAAATGTATTGCACCCCTTTCTTTGGATATTTTTAACACAGAATCTACTGTATCCAAAATATCATTGTGTCTGATTTTTGCCATGATTTTGTAGTTTTAATTTTTTATAATGTAGATTTAAACACTTTTTGAAACTAAATGTTGGTAGAACTGATGGCTAATATAGGAAGAGATTTTCGAATTACTAGTACTGTTGAAATGATAATTGAAGATGGAATTTTTCAATGTTATTTCAAAGATATAGATCTACTCGACATCGATACAGCAAAAAGCAGTAATGAAGAAAGGCTGGTACTTTTTAATGGTCGTGAATTACCTTGCTTTTTTGATATATCAAAAGTAAAAAATACTACTAAGGAAGCGAGAGATTTTATTGCCAATGAAGGTAATGCTTTGGTATTAGCAACAGCTATTTTAGTTACTTCGCCTGTATTGAAAATGATGGCAAATTTCTTTGTATCGGTAAATAAGCCTCAAAACCCCACAAAAGTTTTTACCGATAAGGAATCAGCTATTCAATGGCTTAAACAATTTAGGAAAATTAATTCTTAAAACTTCCTAGTTTAAATTATCAAATTGAAGTCAAAACCAACCGTTTTATGTTAAATACATTAATTTGATACAGATTTATTATAGATCACATACTGTTGTCAGGTCGATTCAAAATTGGGATCAGTTACTCATAACAAAACAAAATGATCTGAGGCCAGGAACTTAGTATTGCTTCTGGCTCTCATTTTAAAATTAAAAAACAGACTTTTTTTATTCTACACTAAGCAATATATCCGCTGATTGTAACCCTTCAGATGCTGCCTTTAAGTGAACTTTTCCGGCACTTTTTGAAGCTTGAATGACTGCCAAACATTTCCCATTCATAGCTTCCATCCGGTTTCCCTTCATTGACCGGTGACTCACCGGATTACCATTGTCAACACCGACAAGCTTACCATTACCCAACACTTCAAACTCTATAAGATTATCGGCAACAGGTACTATATTCCCATTTTCATCAAGAATACTAATTGTAACAAAAGCAAGATCAGCACCATCTGCTTCGAGGTTTGTTTTATCTGTTTGCAGGTGCAAACTATTTGCTTTTCCAGCTGTGTGTATTTCTTTGCTAAGAACTTTTTGGCCATTTTTATAGCCATATTTGGGTTGCCAGAGGTAGGCTGGGAGATGTAGTGTAGTTTAAAGCACAAAAACATCATGTAATTTGTTGGTTGGCATCAAATCTCCTTCCGTAATTGACTAAAGTACCAAAAAACTTATTGTAAAGTTCACCATAAGCTTGCTCATCACCTTCTATTATTTTCAACAACAAATTGCGTTGCTCTTCCGGAGAGGGATTTGATATGGTTCTGGGTTCTGTCAAACTATTTGAAGGTTAAGCATATCAAACTTAACGATTTTTATTTAACAGATTGCAATACTTCAAAATAATTGTGCTTAAATCGAACAGAGTAATTAATTTAAGTTCAAAAAAACAAACTATTGTATCTAAAAAATGAAACCAACCTACATAAAAACCATTGAACAATGCATTTTTAACAATCTACAAAATATACCACAAGGTTTAAGTAAAAAGTAAATGAAAATTTACCCATCAGGATTTTTGAAGATGGGTAAATTTTCATGGCAAAAGTCATCAGCAATTGCGCTATAATGAAAATCCTATCGTAAATACCACACGCCTAAGCATTCTATCTTCTTTTACATGCATGGTTTGCATGGTTACAGGTCTCCAAGACACCCAAGCTGGGGTAGCATCAAATTCATATTCAACACTCGTTTGTTGAATTTTATAGCCCAAGGTGAAATTTATTGCAGATTTGGGCATATTTATTTGATAACCAATGCCCAATTGCCCCATCAAGCCGCCGTTTACATTATGGTTGCTTAGGCCTTCAACCTCACTGGAATTATTTTGCCAAGCAATCGCATAACCCAAATCGGCAAAGCTGTATAAACTTACGGTTTTATTTAAAACATAATACCTTGGTTGAATGTACAACGGCAATGTTGATTGATGTTCGTAGCGATCATAATTCACACCCAATCCCATTGCAAACCGTTCATTCCATTTGTAACCATTAATCATTCCTATAGAACCACTGGTATGTTCTTCACCGATTAAAAGTGCGCCAAAAGCATGATGAAAATACCCTGTTTTAGTTGCATAATCACTAGTCTGAATTTTAGTGTTCCTAACACTATAAAACCCACCATTTGGCGATTGCATTTTTAGTTTTACAGAATAAATATCGGTTGAATCTACCATAATGGAGGTTTTTGGCGAAATAATCAACCGCAATGGACCTTCATACCATGGTTCTTCGATGTAGCCCCGCAGTATTGTATAATTTTTCAAACGTATTTTGGCCTTATATTTCGTTTGTTGGGCAATGGCCGACATGTGTAGCAGCAGTAGTGTAAATACTAAGCAAAGTATTTTTTTAGAATATCCATTCATAGCTTGAATTATTTAATGGGGCGATTGATATTCAAGGTACTTAGCAATTTCAATTTTGATGGGTCATCATAATTGTATTGGCGCAAACCATTTTCTCCGATAAGGATGAGATTCTTTTGATAGGGTATTACATCATAGGCATCTAAGCCAGTAATGTGCATCAAAATATTCTCTCCGATCTTCTTGTGATCTATGGCATTGAAAACTTTAAGACCATGTTTTCCCTCGCAAATAAATAACACACCGTCGTCGTAGCCAAGCCCATGTGGATTCAACATTTGATGCGTAGAAAGCCTTTTGGGTGAACTTGGATTGTGTACATCTATTACATCTAATTGATTGACAGTTCCCCCTCTGCAATCATTTCCAGATCGCAAGGTTACGTAGGCAATGTCATTATTTACTACTACCGGATCGCAGCTCATAACATGTTGATACATTGAAAGCTGAATTGGAGCGAGCGGATCTGCCAAACTATATATATACATACCGTTCTGGGCACCAATAAAAAGCATGTCTTTGTAAGGAAAAACTGTTTCTATGCCCCAGCCTACATTAACTGTGGGTGCTTGGGCGGGCAACTCTGGATTGGTAATATTGAATGAATACAATCGAGATTGATCAATGGCATATAAAAAATTGTCAGTAATGGTAAATCTGGCCATAGATCCACCAATACCTACCATGGGCTGCTGCGGTGCAAAGGAAAGAAATGACACTTCTGCTGCGGCCATTCTGTTATCACTCATAGCGTAAAACCTTGGAAAGTCACCATTAAAGTCATCACTGGAAACTTCGATTTTCTCAACCTCCTCCCAATCGACAATCACACCAAGCTCGGGGTTATATACCTGTGTACTTAAAATATTCGTAAATATATCTTCAGATCTATGTGTAATTTTAATATCATCCAAGTTGCTTATGTCCATAACAACCAAATCCATGTAGCTGTCTGCGTAGAGACTATTACCCCGGACAGCCATATCATAATTGCCGGGTAGATTAATAAACTTAATGATGGTTGGATTTGAAGGGTCGGCATTGTTTACTATATGAATGCCTTTAGATGGTTCATTGATGAAAAGGTAATCACCAAAAAGATAAATTTTTCCAGGATTTTCAAGTACTTCTGGTGTACGCACCTCAAAGGAAGACCTGATTTCTGTTGTACTCATGTATACAGGTTCAAAGATTGTATAGGTTCTGGTAATTTCTACTTTATCATCGCATGACTGAAGCATTGCAGCAAGTACAAATGAAAAGATAAGAACGGGAATTTTGTAGATATTTTTTTTCATGGCTGTTATAAATTAGGTGAAGTATACTATCATGACACATGAAATTTTTGAATGGTTGTAATCGCCACAAAAAAAAATAACATATTTTGTAAATGCCTGTGCCACTAAAATCAATGCTTAGTAAATGGTATCAGTTAATAAGGTTAAAAATCATGTTCGCCTTTGCAATAAATCAGCTTTTAACATGGCTTGAAAAAATTAATGGGTGGTTCAATAAACAAATTCACTTTTTTGTTTAATTAAAAGCTCAAAAATTATAAAATTGGTAAATAATAGCATTTACATCAATTATAGTTTGAATGCAAACAATATTTCATTGTATTTAATAAAAATAAATCAACCCGTAACAAAAAATTATTATGGCAGATTATCCGTGGTTAAAGCAATACCCAAAAGGAATACCTCATGAAATTGACCCTGATAAGTTCGGATCGGTAGTCGAGCTATTAGAAACTTCTTTGAAGAAGTATAAAGGAATGATTGCTTATGAGAATATGGGGAAGTCCATGACCTTCGATGAGCTCGATGAACTTACAGCTCAATTTGCGTCCTTTTTACAACATGAGCTGGGGCTTAAAAAAGGGGATCGAATAGCTATTCAAATGCCCAATGTTCTTCAATGGCCTATAGCCATGTTTGGATCAATGCGCGCCGGACTTATTGTAGTCAATACCAATCCTTTGTATACTGCCCGAGAAATGGAGTATCAGTTTAAAGACACCCAGGCCAAGGCAATTGTGATTTTAGCCAACTTTGCGCATAATTTGCAAAAGATACTGCCTAAAACTGCCATTGAGCATGTAGTAATCACAGATATTGGTGATATGTTGGGAGGTCTCAAAAAACATGTAGTGAATTTCGTGGTGCGCAATGTAAAGAAAATGGTGCCTGCCTACCAGATCGAAAAATCTATTCGCTTTAATAAAGCCTTGAGCATAGGTAAGCAAAAAACCTACGACAGAGTGGAAATAAGCTCTCAGGATGTTGCCTTTTTACAATATACTGGTGGTACCACAGGCGTATCAAAAGGTGCAGTGCTAACCCATAGAAACATACTAGCAAATATGGAGCAAATAAGCGCCTGGATGTTGCCAAGGTTGAAGGAGAAAAGAGAAACGGTAATAACAGCTTTACCGATGTACCATATTTTTGCACTTACTGTGAATTGCCTTTCTATGCTCAGGATTGGCGCTAAGAATGTACTAATTACTAATCCGAGAGACATGCCGAACTTCATTAAGGAGTTAAAAAAGCATCCTTTCTCTGTGTTGACAGGTGTGAATACGCTTTTTAACGGCATGCTCAATAATCCGGAATTCAAAAATGTCGATTTCAGCAATCTCCGTGTTTCAGTTGGTGGTGGTATGGCCGTACAAGATGCCGTAGCTATCAAGTGGAAAGAAGTAACAGGCGATACGATAGCAGAAGGTTATGGATTATCTGAAACTTCGCCGGTACTTACTTGCAATCCAATAGATGGCACTGAAAGAATGGGCACCATAGGTGTTCCCCTACCGAGTACTGAAATTATATTGATGGACGACGAGGGCAATGAAGTGCCAACCGGCCAGCCCGGTGAAATATGGGCCAAAGGACCACAAGTAATGAAAGGGTACTGGGAAAAGGATGAAGAAACCGAAATGGTTTTTGAAAAAGGTTATTTTAAAACCGGCGATATTGGTGTAGCGTTAGAAGATGGCTTCTTCAAAATTGTTGATCGTAAAAAGGAAATGATATTGGTATCAGGCTTCAATGTATATCCTAATGATGTTGAAAATGTAGTGGCCGCACATCCTAAAGTTTTAGAGGTCGGTGCCATTGGCATACCAGATGATAAATCGGGCGAAGCGGTGAAGATCTTTGTAGTGAAAAAGGATGCTAGCCTGACAGAAGCTGAGGTCATGGCCTATTGTAAAGACAACCTGACTGCCTACAAAAGACCCAAAGAGGTAGAATTCAGGGACGAACTACCCAAATCGAATGTCGGAAAAATTCTCCGAAGAATACTCAAAGAATCGGAACCCTGGTTCGAAAAACAAAAAGCTTAACAGGATAAAAAAAGGTGTCGAATTCGACACCTTTTTTTATCCTGTTTTTTTCTGAATCATTGGCGAACAAATATTCGCAAGTTTTGACCAATGCCCCTTGCTTTACAAATGGAAGTGAACACCTGCAAAAAAGAAAAGCAGTGCTGACAAACCCATCAGCGCTGCTTTTGCTATTTCAGTATTGTGAGGTTCTAAACTATATAAGCAGAAGATGCTGTATCGCCTCCTCTACCCGTCCAGTTGGTATGGAAAAATTCTCCTCTGGGCTTGTCAATTCTTTCGTACATGTGTGCACCAAAGTAATCGCGCTGTGCTTGCAAAAGATTTGCTGGTAAGCGACCATTGCGATAGCCATCGAAGTAACACAATGCCGTCGATAACGCAGGTACTGGAATTCCGTTGGTCATAGCCGTGGCTACTGCACGTCTCCATGATTCTTGCGAAGCTTCAATTTTCTCCTTGAAGAAAGGATCGAGCAGTAAGTTTTTAAGGTTGGGATTATGCTCAAATGCATCTTTGATTTTACTTAAAAATGCTGAGCGAATGATACATCCACCACGCCACATTAATGCAATGCCGCCGTAGTTGAGTTTCCAGCCATATTCTTCTGCCGCAGCTTGCATAAGCACATAGCCTTGGGCATAGGAAACTATTTTGGATGCAAACAAAGCTTTTCTAAGGTCTTCAATAAATGCTTTTTTGTCACCAGTGAATTTTGGTGCAGGACCACTCAAAACTTTTGAAGCTTCTACACGCTCTTCTTTGATAGCCGAAAGGCAACGAGAGAATACAGCTTCGCCAATTAAAGTCAAAGGTATACCAAGATCAAGTGCAACCACACCTGTCCACTTACCTGTACCCTTTTGTCCGGCCGTATCGAGTATTTTCTCTACCATGGGCTCACCATCTACGTCCTTAAAGCCCAGTATGTCACGGGTAATTTCTATAAGATAGCTGTCAAGTTCTCCCTTGTTCCACTCATCGAAAGTCTGGTGCATTTCTTCATAAGATAGCCCCAATACATCCTTCATAACGTGGTAGGCCTCGCAAATAAGCTGCATATCGCCATATTCGATGCCATTGTGAACCATTTTCACAAAATGGCCAGCACCATTTTCTCCTACCCAGTCACAACATGGAGTTCCATCGTCAACTGTAGCAGCAATGGACTGGAATATATTTTTAACCTCTGGCCATGCTTTTGGTGAGCCTCCCGGCATAATGGACGGGCCTAATAAAGCGCCTTCTTCACCACCTGATACACCCGTTCCGATGTATAACATTCCCTTAGATTCTACGTATTCGGTTCGGCGATTGGTATCAGGAAAATGTGAATTACCACCATCAATAATGATATCACCTTCTTCAAGAAGCGGAATTAATGAATCTATAAGAATATCAATTGGCTTTCCGGCTTTGACCATGAGCATGATTTTTCTTGGCGTTTTTAAAGATTTCACCAAATCTATGAGGTTGTGTGTGCCAATTATATTTTTGCCAGCGGCACGGCCTTTTACGAATTCATCAACTCGCTCTGTAGTTCTGTTGAATACAGCTACAGTAAAGCCTTTACTTTCCATATTCAATACCAGGTTTTCACCCATCACGGCTAAACCTACCAATCCGATATCTGCTAATTTTTCCATATCTATCAAAATTTGTATTAACTAATTAAATCTATCTTTATGTGCCCACAATCCCAGGGCAGGGTTAGAAATGTAGAAAATCTCTTCTCCATCGGGCAAAGTATTGAAGCCATCTTTTAATAGAGTCGGATTGTATTTCTTCATCATCTCATTTAGATCGGCAAACTTATAGTTTACACTTTCTATTTCTAACTGTGTCAAATTACCCGGACAGTATGTTATGCTAAAACGGTCTTCGGATGAACCATGGATCAAATGAGCCGCAGCACTGAGGTTATTTTTCAGATCCTCATTATTGTTAGTCAACGTTAGAATTTCCGGAGTAGTCAAGTAACCATATTTCCTGATCAATCGATCGATCTCCTTATCTTCGCCAAATTCCATAAGTCCTGGTGCCAGCACAATAAGCTCTCCCCCATCTTCTATAGCCATACGCGTCCGATACACGCTTTTATTGCCCAGCCAGGTGCTTTTAAACTCCGAAGGATCGAGATAAACCACAACTTTTTTAAGGGGTTTCTCCAACATTTCAAAGTTTACCAGCAAAGATAACTCAGCGGCTTTTTCAAAACATTCCATATCGTCGCCAATATAGAGCCCTCTGACCACGAGCTTGCCAGCTGCATCTTTTCCAACCACCGTCTGAAGATAAATGATTGGCATATCTTTAGCAAAATGCTCAGAGGCATAATTTAATACTTGTCGTACAGGGTTCACCGCTCTACCCATAATACGTTCCATACCGTAAGCTGCACCTAAAAAATGACTTTTATTAATACCTTCGGCACCTCCAGTGCCAACAAAAACATTTTTGTTGTAATTGGCCATTCCAATAACCTCATGAGGAACTACCTGACCAATCGACAAAATGAGATCATGGCCACCTTCTACGAGCATCTTATTGACCTGTGCCGGCCAGGAGTATTCTACCCTAC
>DAIQNU010000057.1:0-13245 GCA_036788235.1 Cyclobacteriaceae bacterium | reverse complement strand
AACCACACCTGGAATGCGACCTTTGGAAAAATGGGCTGTAGCTTTAGGCAATGGCTACAACCACCGCTTTGGCTTGTTCGATTTGATCATGCTGAAAGACAACCACATAGATTTTGCCGGAGGTATCGACAAAGCAATTGCCAAAGCCAAATTATATGTAAAACAAAAAGGTCTTCAATTAAAAATAGAGGTAGAAACTCGTAGTATTGAGGAAGTTAAACAAGCCATGACGTGCGGTGCAGATATAATTATGCTCGACAATATGACACTCGAAGAAATGAAAGAGGCTGTAAAAATTGTCAATGGTACCATTCCGTTAGAGGCATCGGGTGGCATACAAGCCGATACAATTGTTTCTGTAGCAGAAACGGGTGTAGATTATATCTCCATAGGCTTTTTGACACATTCGGTTAAAAGCTTGGACTTAAGCCTAAAAGCAATAATTTAAATAAGGAAGCATAAAAAATGATAGTTAAAACAAAAAAATACAAGTTGCCAACCGGAAAGTATATAAAAATTGCATTGGCTGGTGTATTGAAACAACAATGGTGGGTACATTTAATCGTAGTGGCACTTATGAGTGGCGCTTTCTTCATTTGGTCAATTTGGTGGATTATCGGTCCTTTGATTGCCTATGGTATTTATATCCTCTTTTGGCTCATTCAGTTTGCTGGCGTTACGCAATTAGAGCAGGGTAAACTGCTTTTTGAGAAGCTCACATATGAAATCAATTCTCAACAAATCCTTATAAAATTGAATCCAAAGCAAGGCATGCCTATGAAATGGGATCAGATAAAAAGGGTGCAAAAACGAAAGGATGATTTTGTATTGTTTGCTTCAAAAGCCCAAATTATTCATTGGCCATACAAGATATTCAATAATGACAATGATCGTAAGTTTGTTGAAAGCATTTTGAAACGCAAGGGGTTGCTAAAGGTAGAAGAAAAGCAACCCATTAAATGATTTATCATTCCTGGCTTTGATTATGTGCATCGGTCAGGAATGATGCTTTTAATTTGGAGGCCATTGATTTTCCAACCACTGTTTCTAGTTCTTGCACTGTGGCTTCTTTTATTTTTTTAACTGATCGGAAATGCTTCAATAGCTTTTCTGAAGTTTTTTTCCCAATGCCTCGAACATCTAGCAAATCGGAATGTATGGCATTTTTGCTTCGTTTTTGCCTATGAAAAGTAATGGCAAATCGATGTGCTTCATTGCGCAAAAACTGAAGTAATCGCAGAGACTCAGATTTTTTATGTATATGTACCGGAAACTGATCACCCGGAAAATAAATTTCTTCCAGACGTTTGGCAATTCCAATGATTGCCATACTTCCATAAACTCCCAATTCCCGCAGTGCATCTACAGCGGCATTGAGTTGTCCTTTTCCGCCATCTATAACTATTAAGTTAGGAAGAGGCCTTGATTCTTCCAACAATCGTTTATACCTGCGTAGCACAATCTCCTTCATAGAAGCAAAGTCGTCTGGCCCGGTTACGGTTTTAATGGCAAACTTTCGGTATTCTTGTTTAGCCGGCTTACCTTTAAGAAAGCAAACCATGGCTGCTACCGGATTGGTACCTTGTAAATTGGAATTGTCGAAACACTCTATATGCTCAGGAATATCTTTGAGTTGCAGATCTTCTTTGAGCTGTATCAAAACGCGTTTTTCTCTGTACCTGTCAGGATCCGCCATTTCGAGTTTCTCTCGTTTCATGTACATAGCATTTTTAATAGCCAGTTCAATCAACTTGCGTTTGTCGCCAATTTGAGGTACACGGCACGGCACGTTTAAGTCATAACTAAGTTGAATATTGGTAAAGATCTCTTTGGCGTCACTTTGTAGACGATCCCGCAATTCTACAACAACCTGAGTAAGGATTTCTTCATCTGTTTCTGCAAGTTTTTTCTTTACTTCCAGCGTATTGCTGTTGATAATACTACCATTGGCAATTTTCAAATAACTGATATAAGCCCGCTTTTCATCTGAGACAATGGCAAAGACATCTACATCCTGCAAAGTCGTACTTACTACCACCGACTTTGCTTGATATTTCTCGAGTAGTTCGAGTTTCATTTTATAAAGTTGAGCTTTTTCAAACTCTAAAGCTTCGGCAGCATTCGCCATTTTTTCTTTAAAATAACTTCTGGCTGGTGCCAAATTTCCTTTAATGATACTCTCTGCTTTTTTTATGTCCTCAAGATAATCTTCATGAGTTTGTAGATTTTCGCATGGCCCTTTGCACCTCCCGATATGGTACTCTAAACAAACCTTAAATTTGCCTTTATCAATATTTTCTTTGGTGAGATTAAGACTACAAGTACGGATTTGAAAAATATTTCGAAGTAAATCCAATACAGTTTTCATGGCACTTACACTGGCATAAGGGCCAAAATAGTTACCCTTTTCAGGCAAAAACTTTCGGGTATAAATTATCCTCGGAAAAGGCTCATTTAATATGCATATATAAGGAAAGGTTTTATCGTCTCTAAGTAAAATATTGTACTTAGGCTGGTGATTTTTGATCAGGTTATTCTCAAGTAAAAGCGCATCGAACTCGGAATTTACATGGGTAATACCGATGTTTCGAATCTCAGAAACCATGCGTATGGTTTTGCGATTGTGCCCTGTGTGATCATTGAAATAGCTAGATACTCGTGATTTGAGACTTTTTGCTTTACCTACATAAATAAGCGTGCCATCAGCATTGTAGAAACAGTACACACCTGGTTTTTCAGGAAATTGCTTTACCTGATCGGGTGTGTAGGCTGGTTCCTGAATACTGTTATCATCCATTTACAATATTTCTTCTTTGTCTAGTTGATCTCTGCGCTGTATTACTTGTGTAGAATCTGGCTCAACAAAGCCCTTGCGATTGTACCGGTTGCAATCAATCTCTACAGATAGCGATCTTGTAGGTCTGGGAAAAGTACCTTTCTCAATACCTAGTTCTTTATCTGCATATACTTTTTGCATAAATCTGTCATATATGGGCATTGCCGTGCGAGCACCCTGACCCAGGCTTGAAGTTCTAAAGTGGATACTTCTTTCATCTCCCCCTACCCAAACACCAGCAGCCAAATCTTTTGTTAAACCAATAAACCAGCCATCAGATGCATTTTGCGTAGTACCGGTTTTAGCACCTATTTCATTTTCATGGCGTACTTCTGAGCTCAGGCCAAGCGCGGTACCACCTCGTTCTTCAGTGGCTCCTTTCAGCATATGTATCATCAAAAAAGCTGTCTCTTCACTTAGTGCCTCCCGGGTTCTTATGGGAAATTCCTGAAGCAAATTGCCATACTTGTCTTCAATGTGCGTTATAAAATGAGGCGTTGTATACACTCCCCGGTTGGCAAATGTACTGTAAGCACCCACCAACTCATACACTGATACATCGCTGGTGCCAAGGCATAAGGCAGGTACAGCCTCTAAAGGACTTTCAATTCCTAAAACTCTCGCATATTTTACGACTGTTTCCGGCCCTAGTTTTTTCATTATAAAGGCCGTAATGGAGTTTTTCGATTGTGCCATACCTTGTCTAATGGTAAATACATCTCCGGTAAAAACTTTTTCATAGTTCTGAGGGGTGTATACTGGTGGTATTTGCCCTGGTACACTAAATGTTACAGCAACATCCTCTACCTCATAGCAAGGCGAATAACCATTGTCGATAGCTGCTGCGTATACTACCGGTTTAAAAGTAGAGCCAGGCTGTCTTTTACCATACATCACATGGTCAAATTGAAAATGCCTGTAGTTTACACCACCTACCCAGGCTTTAATATCACCGGTTTTAGGTTCCATGGCCATAAACCCCGTTTGCAGCACTTTCTTATAATATTTAAGTGAGTCCATGGGGCTTAATACAGTGTCAATATCGCCTTTCCATGAAAAAATTCTCATGCGGGTTGGTGTATTCAGTACTATATTTATAGAATCAGAATCGCGGCCATATTGCTTGACCAATTCCTGGTAGCGAGATGATCTACGCATGTGGTTTTCAGCGAAATCAGGAATTTCTCGTCCATCTTCGAGCCGCCATGGGTTTTGACCCTTCCAGTGCTCGTCAAAAAGTCGCTGTAGATAGGTCATATGATCGCGCACTGCTTCTTCAGCATAGCGTTGCATGCGGCTATCTATGGTGGTGTAAACTCTAAGGCCGGATTCAAAAAGGTCATAATCGTTTTCTCTGGCCCAGCGCAATAAAAATGGTCGGACAGCTGCACGAAAATACGGTGCTAAGCCTTCCACATGGTCTTCAACACTATAGTCCAATTCAACAGGTAGTTGTCGTATAGAATCATATTCGTGTTGAGCCAAATAATCGTATTTATAAAGATTGAAAAGAATTTCGTTTCTTTTTTTCAATGCATTTTCCGGATAATTGATCGGGCTAAAGCGCGTAGGTTTGTTGAGCATGCCCACCAAGAGGGAAGATTCCTGATAATTTAGATCTACTGGTTCTTTATTGAAAAAGGTTCTGGAGGCCACTTTTATTCCATAGGTATTATGACCAAAAAATATAGTGTTGAGATACATGGCCATAATTTCATTTTTGGTAAATGAACGCTCAAGTTGTACCGCCACAATCCATTCTTTGGTTTTCGATATCAAAAGACTAAGATATTTGTTATTTAGTTTATGCAATAAGCCATCTGAGCCGGGATCATCTTCTGAAATTCTTGTATTAAATAGGTTTTTGGCCAACTGCTGGGTAATAGTACTGCCCCCTCCAGATGATTCGCGACCTAGTAAGATAGAGTAGGTAGCTACACGTAGCATTCCTCTCAAATCTATGCCGGCATGCTCATAAAATCGAATGTCCTCAGTGCACAGCAAAGCTTTAACCAATTCAGGTGAGAGATCATCAAAAGAAGCTTGGGTGCGGTTAAGCCGGTAGTATTTGCCTAGCAAAGCACCGTCTGCAGAAATGAGTTGTGAAGAAAGGTGATTTTTGCTCTCAGGATTCTCAAGGGCTTTATAACTAGGCAAGTCGCCATAAAAGCCAAATAAGTTGACTTTTACCGAAAGTAAATAAATTGGAAACCCAACGGCGAGCACAAGAAAGGTTATCCACATGCCTAGCATGATTTTCCTCAAAATCGGTGTTTGTTTACTAATTTTAGACATTTTTTTACAAATAATTTTCTTTGTAGAAATCCAGGTAAGCACTCAATTCTTTAGTTTGAAACAATACCTGAAAATTTTCTCTAGAGATCACAAAGGTATCAAAATTTACACTTTCAAATGATAACAATGGATTATCGTTTCCATTCAATGCTTTGAGATATTCCTGTGCTTCTTTTTTATTAATAAAAGCATTGACCATTACCAGCGATTGATTATCATTTAAAATCAAGCTACCTGTTTTTAGTTCTTTTTGCGGAAATTTTTTCTCTGAAAAATCATTTATTTTTTCAGATACTTTGGCTGCTATATTGTTGCGGTTATTAAATACTGCCACAAAATAGTGTTCATGGTCAAATTCTTTGATAAATTTTATTCCTTTTTGTTTTTCTTCCTTTTCCTGATATTTTCTACTCGTTTCTAATAGCGCAGTAGCATGTTCCAACAATTCACTTTCTTCATTGTCTTTAATAAATTCCTGCAATAAGAATTGATACTTATAAATGCCTTCCATTTTACCAATAATTAATATTTTGAGCAATTCCAGGTTATCACTGAAATCGTTATCCGGATATTCCTGAATCGCTCTTTCTACCAACATGAGCGATTCATTTAGATTTCCGACATCATAAAAATCATAGGCAATTTTGTATAAGCGTTTCAACCTTTCTCCGGTAGCATCCAGATCAGCCAAATAGTTAGGATTTTCAATGAGCTTAGCATAGAGAGAATCAGGGAATAATCTTTGCAACTCGTTGGCATAGAATTGTGCTGAATCCTTATCATCTAATGCCGTATAAATTAAGTATAGCTGATATAAAGCTTCTGGGTAATGTTCGGTTTTAGGAAATCTTGAAATAAGTATTTTGAAACTTTCTATGGAATTCTCTTTTTCTAGCAGTTTGAAGTTATAGATATTTCCAAGGTTATAATAGGCGAGTTCTATTTTGCCAAGTGCGAGGGTTTTTGCTTCTTCATCGAAAGGGATGGTGTTCATCAAAGCTTCTCTTTCTGCTTCAAAATCGAATTCCGGGGCATCTGGCTCTCCTTTTTTTCTGTCGGCACTCACCATTTCTTCGTCCAGGCTGTCCGGATTATCGGCAACTGCAAATTCGGCAGAGCTCTCCCTTCTCGATCGGCGCCAATTGTCTTCCAAAGTTCTTTTACCCCATTTTCTGGCAAATTCACTCCTTCCTGAGCTAGTAGCGGCATTGTTATAAAAGTACCAGGTGCCTCCTTCCTCTTGTTCGCCAAAATTGCCGCCATCTTGATCAAAAGGATTTTGCATCATATTGGCTCCACCACCAGCGGCTTTGCGTTCAGCTTTTCGTTGGGCTTGTGCTTCGTCATCTAAGGTGCGTTTTTTCCTGGCTACTTCTTCATCCAGCAATTGGCTTAGTGCTTCAGGGTTCATAGTTGCAAGGTTTAGCAAGCTATCTTGCACACGTATAGTAACGATTTGCTCAACAAATTCTACCAGTATTTGATGCCGCTCTGCAATTTGTTCATAGCGTTCATCTTCTTTGGGCAATACACTTACGGTGCTGTCATAATAATCTTTGGCCAGTTCATAATTTTTAAAATGCTCGTAATACAGTTCGCCTAGCTTCAAATACGAATAGGCTTTTTGCCGCATATTTTGTGTGCTCTCTCGCACTGAGCTTTTAAGGTGATCTACTGCCAGATCATAATCGTCTTGTTTCAATTCAAAACCTGCCATTTCATAGTATATCTTATCTCGATACTCTATGTTTTTTTCATCGCGCAGCAGCTTTTTAAAATATCTTCTAATTCGTTTTACATTGCTACCGGTAGTGGGGCTTACTTGCGCCATATATAATTTGGCATAAAAAGACATTTCATAGTCGGGATTTTTTTTGACGCAAGATCTATAGTGCTCGTATGAAAGGGTGTCTCTACCTTTTTCTTGGTAAATCTGCGCGAGTATAAAGTGTTGCCGAGCAATATGATCTTTCTTTTTTGATAATGGAATGGCCTCAGCAAGCATTTTTGCTGCATTATTGTAATCGTTACGCAATTGAAACAGGTAGGCCAGTGTCAGATACATTTGCCTCAGATTATCGTCATTAAGCTCTTCTTTTTTTAAGAAATCAAACACAGCTATGGCATTGTTATGCTCGTTATTATGTATAAAAGTTCGCATAAGTGACACTAAGGCATCGTGGCGGGCATCATCGCTTTTTCCTTTAGTATTTACATATTTAAAGGTTTCTATGGCATCGGAAAATTCGGCCAAATAAAACCGAGCCTTGCCCACTAATACATAGCTGTGATCAACCCAACGACTGTTCGGATGTCGTTGTATGGCCAATGAAGCTTTTATAATACAATCTTCTAAATTATCTTTTTGAGATTGAACCGTAGCAGAGTCAATATCTGGAAAAATCTTTAAGATTTTATTGAAATCACGATCATAACTATCTTCTACAGCTTGTTTTACTTTTTCGAGATCTTCTTCAGCAATAAAATATGCGTTATAGTGCGCTGTGGTATTATGATAGGTTTTACTGAATAGATTCTTCTTTTCTGCGGCACAGCCCCAGAGTCCCAAGGCCATACAGCCGATGGCACTATAACTAACTATATTAAATAAGGTATTTTTCAAACGTATATACAATGAGTTAGACTAAAACGCGAAATTTATCACAAATCATACAATATTGTCAGTCAATTGCCTTTTAATACTTACTTTTGTCCCTCAAAGCGTAAATAAAAAAAACGAATTTTGAAAAAAACGCTGACCAACTGGCTTAATAACAAGTATCTGCTAATTATCCGAAATGACGAAAATTTTGCAGAGAAAACTACTATTACCTTTACATATGCAAAACTAATTCTTTTCTTTTTTAGTATACTTCTTGTATTAATGCTTTTGAGTCTTTATTTATCACGAACACTCATGGCGCAATGGTTTGACCCGAGGCATGAGAATTTTATTATGACCCGGCAGCTCATTACTTTGACTTCGAAGATTGATTCACTACAAAATATGTCTAGAATCAAAGAAGAACGCCGGCAGCTACTAAATAAAATCCTTATTGGAGACACAGAAGGCATGGATTTTCAGGAAACTGAAGTTGGTAGACAAGTTTCACTTGATAAAAACCAATTGACACCTTTGCCAGCTATTGACTCACAATTCAGGAAGCAATTTGAAGAGGGAGGGGACGTTTCTTACCTGGCAGCGCGTAGTAACCTTAGCAAAGAAATTGACCAAATATACTTTTTTACACCTATTGAAGGCATTATAACCCGGGGGTATAAACCGCAAATCGAGCATTATGGTGTTGATGTGGTTTCCAAAAGCAATGAGCCGGTTAAATGTATCGCAGACGGAACGGTGATTTTTGCATCATGGACAATGGATGCAGGCAATGTAATCGCCGTACAACATAGAGGCAGTATGATCAGCGTTTATAAGCATAATTCGGCACTGATGAAGAAAGTTGGTAACTTTGTAAATGGTGGCGAGGTAATCTCGATCATAGGCAACACAGGAGAGATCACAACAGGACCTCATTTGCACTTTGAATTGTGGTATAATGGTAATCCAGTTGATCCAGAAGAGTTTATATCTTTTTAAAAGTAATTGGTATGTTTACAAACAAAAATGAAAAAATGGCACCACAAGATGTGAGAGACTCAAGCAATATTATTGGCAAAGGAACTTTTCTTGAAGGTAATATAGAGTCATTTGGAAATATCAGAATTGAGGGGAAAGTAACCGGAAACATAAAGAGCAAATCTAAAATCGCGCTCGGACAATCATCATTTGTTGATGGAAACATTATTTCTCAAAACGCCGAAATAGAAGGTGAAGTAAAAGGCAAAATAGAGATTACAGAACTGCTAATCCTGAAACCGACTTCTATTATCAATGGTGATATCCATACCAATAAACTCATTGTAGAATCAGGAGCCACCATAAACGGCAACTGCAAAATGGGTAATATGGTAAAAGAAATAAAAATAGGGGCAGACAATGGACAATCCAAATCGCAGGAAAAACCAATCGGACAGCCCGCAAAAAGCATATAAAGATTACGCAAAATATTCGGGTCTTGCATTTCAAATGGCAGGACTCATTTTTTTGGGTTACTGGCTGGGTGATAAGCTTGATGACTTAACGGACTCCAAATTTCCATTATTCAAAATAATTCTAATGCTTCTGTTTACTTTTGCATCATTGTATTCGCTAATCAAAAGCTTGCCAAAAGAATAAGTTTTAAAAATCCTATCGTGCCATATAAAAAGTTAGTAATCTTTACTATTTCTATTGCAATTGTTTTGTTATTACTTTACATAACAGAATTTTATTTGTTTTATAAACATGCACCTTGGTTGTTGTTATTTTTTTCGGGATTAACATATTTTAGTCTTCGATTTATAGAGGCTTTTTCGAAGCCAGGAGATCAACAATTTCTAATAATGTATTTTATCACAACGGGCATAAGATTGGTATTAAGCACAGCCTTAGCTCTAGTTTTATTGCTGGTTGACCGTGTAAACACCCTTGAATTCGCCACATTTTTCATATCATTGTATTTATTATATCTTGGATTTGAAATCTATGCCATTCTTTCTATATTTCGCCTTCATTCGGAGAAGGGTACTGAAAATGCGTCATAAAAATTTAAATATCGTTGCTAGAAAAGCCTTATTGATTCTGTTTTTTTGCTTTTCAATATGTAGTTATAATTCTGCGTTTGCTGCTGAAAAATCGGAAAGCAAAACTGCATTCATCATGCATCACATACAAGATTCGCATGAGTGGCACTTTGCTACTATAGGTCATACACATATTTCTATTCCTTTGCCAGTAATTCTGGTTTCTGCTGATCGTGGTATTGAGGTATTTATGTCATCGAAATTCAAGGATGAACATCATGCACCCGTGAACTATAATGGCTATATGCTGGATGAGCATGAAAAAATAGTTGCAGTTCAAGAAGGTCGTACCATTTACGATCTTTCAATTACCAAAAATGTTGCTTCTCTTTTTATCTCCGTTTTTATATTACTTTTTGTATTTATTCGCGTGGCCAAAAGCTACAAAAACAAAGAGTTAACCGCACCAAGTGGTTCTCAAGCATTGTTTGAGTCCATCATCCTTTTTATCAGAGATGAAATTGCAAAGCCTAATATCGGGGAAGCCAAATATGAACGCTTTATGCCATTTTTGCTTTCTCTTTTCTTCTTTATTTGGTTCAATAACATGCTAGGCTTATTGCCTGGTGCCGCCAATTTAACCGGTAATATAGCTGTTACCATGTCTTTGGCATTGTTTACACTGGTTATTACCAACATTCATGGAACAAAAGATTATTGGCAACATATATTCAATACACCCGGTGTACCGTGGTGGATGAAGTATCCAATACCACTTATGCCAGTGGTTGAATTTATAGGTATTTTTACAAAGCCATTTTCACTTATGCTCAGGCTTTTTGCCAACATTACAGCAGGGCATATCATAATCATGAGTCTCATTGCCCTTGTGTTTATTTTCGAAAGTGTTTTGTTGAGTCCTGTGAGCATATTTTTCGGCTTGTTTATGAACCTTGTCGAGTTGCTGGTGGCTTTTATACAGGCCTTTGTTTTTACTTTGCTTTCGGCCATTTACATCGGCATGGCTGTGGAAGAACATGAGCACCACGATACCCATGACGAGTTGCAAGAAATAAAAATCGGTTAGTACGAATTTATTCTGTTTTATTGATAAACCTTTATATTTATGTTATTGAGTATCTTAATTTTAGCTGTTGAAGGACTTGCCCTGGTAGGTGCTGGTCTTGGTGCAGGAATCGTTGCACTTGGTGCCGGTATGGGTATTGGTAAAATCGGTAGCGCTGCTATGGAAGCCATTGCCCGTCAGCCTGAAGCAGGTGGAAAAATTCAGACAGCCATGATCATTGCTGCTGCTCTTATTGAGTCAGTTGCTCTGTTTGGTACAATTGTATGTCTGATTATAGCCACTAGCTAACAAGTATTCCTTTTACAATCATTACCCGGTTGATACGCGATAGGCCTTCAACCGGGTAATATTACTTAAAAATTAAAAGCTGCAAATATGGATTTGATAACCCCCGATTTAGGTTTATTCTTTTGGCACACGATCATTTTCTTGGCTGTATTATTGGTATTGGCAAAATATGCCTGGCGACCTATATTGGGAGCTATTAAAAATCGTGAAAAGTCAATCGAAATGTCTTTGAAAGGTGCAGAAAAAGCACGCAAGGAGTTTGAGAGGTTAAAAGGAGACAATGAAAAATTAATCCTGCAAGCCAAGGAAGATCGAGACCAACTTCTCAAAGATGCCATGGTGATTGCTAATGAAATGAAAGATAAGGCAAGAGAGGAAGCAGCCACTGCCGCTACCAAAATCATACATGATGCTCAAATGGCTATTCAAAAAGAAAAAGATGCAGCCATACGCGATATTAAGGAAAAAGTAGCCGAAATATCCATCGAAATAGCAGAGAAGCTTTTAAGACAACAATTGTCAGACGCAGCATCTCAGAAAAAATTGATAGATAGCTATTTGAAAGATGTAAAATTCAACTGAGATACTTAGAATGTCTAATCAAAGAATAGCCAACCGCTACGCCAAATCAATTTTTTCACTTGCTTCAGATACCAAGCAAGAAGAAGAAATATTGAAGGATATGCTACTTATTGCTGAGGTTTTTAGCCAAAATAGAGAGCTAATGCTCCTAATCCACAATCCTGTAGTAAGAGATCTTAAGAAATACGAAATCTTAAAACGAGTTTTTAGCGGGAAAATAAATGCTGTAACCTTGAAGTTTCTCGAAATTCTTGGTTGCAAAGGTCGGGTAGGTGTATTGCCGGAAGTGGCTGAAGCCTTCACGCAATTATACAACGAGTATAAAGGCTTGGTTCCCGCAAAGCTTACACTGGCGATCGAACCTTATGATGAGATTAAGAAGAGCATATCGAGTTTTGTTGCTCAAAAAACCGGTAAAACTCCTTTGATGAAATATTCAGTAGATCCCAATATTATTGGTGGATATATACTCACAGTTGAAGGTCAACAGTTGGACAATTCAGTGGCAGGCAAGCTACAGGAACTGCGCGTTAAACTGGCAAATAAATAATAGAACAGAAAATACAATTGCTTTAACATATTGATCAAAAATAAATATGGCAAATATAAGACCCGATGAAGTATCGGCTATTTTGAGAGAAGAACTCTCAGGCATTAAAACAGAAGCAGAACTCCAGGAAATTGGAACTGTACTCCAGGTTGGCGACGGTGTTGCCAGAATTTACGGATTGAACAATGCGCAATCGGGCGAATTATTAAAATTCGAAAATGGCATTTCAGGCATGGTACTTAATCTCGAAGAAGATAATGTGGGTGCCGTAGTTATGGGATCATCAGACACCATTAAAGAAGGCGACACTGTATACAGAACCAATCGGATTGCTTCTATCATGGTAGGTGACGGGCTGGTAGGTCGCGTTATAAATACTTTGGGTGAAGCCATTGATGGCAAAGGAAAAATAGATGGTGAGCTATATGAAATGCCACTTGAACGCAAAGCCCCAGGCGTAATTTTCAGGGAACCTGTAAAGGAGCCATTGCAAACTGGATTGATGGCCATTGATTCAATGATTCCTATTGGTAGAGGTCAACGAGAGTTGATTATTGGTGACCGACAAACAGGGAAAAGTGCTGTAGCAATAGATACCATAATTAACCAACGTGAGTTTTTTGAAAAAGGTGAGCCTGTATATTGCATATATGTAGCTATAGGCCAGAAAGCATCAACCGTACGTCAGGTTGTGGCTAGTCTTGAAAAAGCCGGAGCGCTCGATTATACTATTATTGTAGCGGCTACTGCTGCAGATCCTGCACCATTACAGTTTTTTGCTCCATTTGCTGGTGCAGCCATAGGAGAATTTTTTAGAGATACAGGCCGTCCAGCATTGGTCATATATGATGACTTGTCGAAGCAGGCTGTTGCCTATCGTGAGGTTTCACTGCTTTTACGCCGGCCTCCAGGACGCGAGGCTTATCCTGGTGATATATTTTACCTTCACTCACGTCTTCTTGAGCGCGCGGCAAAAATCAT